>JAFGMA010000087.1 GCA_016927835.1 Candidatus Zhuqueibacterota bacterium
AAATATGTTTTTTTTTTTCAAGCAGAAGACGGCATACGAGATCGGATATCAGGCGCTGTTATCATCAAAAATTAAAGCAACCGCGAATGTTTTTTATAATCGAATTCAACAATTTATTGTTACAAGGACTGTCGCTACATTTCCGTCTCCCCCGGCACCAGTTCCCGGAGTTGCCTCGAAAATAAGTTTTTTAAACAGCGGCAGCGCCGAAGCCAGGAGAGCGGAAACTGAAGTCGATCTATGGCTTACTGACCGGCTGAAAAGCAAGCTAAATTATTCGTATCAATGGATTGAAGACAGCGATACGGATAAATGGATGAAAGGCTCGCCGGAACACAAACTTAACGCTTTATTGAGTTTCGATTTGACCAGGAGCCTCTCGGCAAATCTCCGCATGCACAGGGTGAGTCGAACAATTTATACCTGGGATCTACGCGGTAAAGAATTCTCAGAGTCTGTCGGTGCTTATACGCTCGTGAATGCCTGGATCGGTTATACGTTCCCTGGAAATCAATTTGAGGTTTCCCTGTCAGGTTTCAATATCTTCGACAGCCGGCACAAGGAACACCCTTTAGGTGAGGTACTACCAAGAAAAATTATTGCAATGCTGAAGTTAACTCTTTAGATAATAAATAGAATAAAATCAATTTATGCGCGATCAAATACAAAAATGGCTGCTAGCAGGCGTGTTGCTTGGAATTTGGGTACCGCTTCATGCTCAAGAGATGCAAATTCCAGAAGCGATTCAGGTGAAAATTTTTCTGAAAGCACTGACTTATGACAGGGCTTTGGTCAGCCGAACAGATAAATCTATTCAAATCGGAATTATTTTCAATTCAAAATCCAAAACCTCGGTGACGAATAAGGAAAAAATCGGCGCAAATCTCCGGGCGAATTCAACTAAAACTATCAGCGGTATTCCGTTTCGTTTTAGATGTATTGACATAAGTTCCGTGAGTAATCTGAATGAATTGGTCGGGACTGAGCATTTCGATATTTTTTATGTCACCCCCGGCAACACAAAAAATCTAAATGAAATCATTGAAATCAGCCAGCAACATCACATCAGAACCATGACAGGCGTGGAGGCTTACGTTGAGAAAGGAATTGCTGTTGGACTGGTTGTGAATGACAAAAAACCGCAGATCATAATCAATCTGAATTCAGCGAAAGCAGAGGGAAGTGATTACAATTCACATCTTTTGCGACTCTGCAAAGTGCTTCAGTAACTCTGCAAACGCGAGGCTGCCTCGTGAATAAAAAATAAAATAACCAGCCAATGGTTCAGATGAATCGGATCATGGAATTAACCTCATAAGGGCAAGATGAGCATACTCTCAAATCTATCTGTAAAGACCAAAATCACCTTTACCATCATCGCTTTGACGTTGATGATAGGGCTGTTTATTGCGCTTTATTTCCCATTCCGTCTCAGCCGGCAGGCTTTCATCGGATTAGAATCCCGTGGTACTACCATTAGTGAGATGTTGGCGTATAATGTCAGCGCGGCTCTGGAATTCGAAGATTCGCAGGCGATTCAGGAAGCGATTGCCAGCACAAAAACGATTGATGAAATTTCTTTCATGATGATTTACCAGGCAGATGGGACGCTGGTCAGCATGTTTGCCAAAGATTCATCCCGGAGCAGCTACGGATTCCAATTAGTCAACAGCACGCAGCTAGTGACTGGGGAAAATAACCTGCAGGTGATAACACCAATTATATCACACGGGAAAATCATTGGTGTGTTGACTGTCGGGCTCACACTTGAAAAACTTAAAGCAGAAGTCCTGACCAATCGCCTAATGACACTGGTAGTTACCCTGGTTGTGCTTCTGATCTGCATTCTCCTCGGTCGCTTCATTTCAAAACGCTTAACAGCACCGCTCGAAAGATTGAGTGAAGCCGCCAGAATGGTCTCACAAGGGAATTTGGATTGTCAGGTTGAAATTGAATCCGAAGATGAAATTGGCATCTTGAGCAAAACCTTCAATGAGATGGCAGATTCATTGAAAAAGTCCATACAGCGCATTGAGGAATACAATTGGACGCTTTAAAAGATGGTAGAAGAGAGGACTGATTCGCTAAACAAGCGCAGGAGCAACTCAAAATCGGCTACGAGTTTTCGACCATCAGTAACCGTTCTAAAAATTCAGAACTGTTTTTACATGACATTCTGATAAAATTGGCAGAGCTTCTCGATTGCAAGAAAGGGGGGATTTATGTTTATGACGAAAACAAGCATGTCATGCGCATCGCATCATCGTTTGGATTATCCCCCGAATTCCTGGAGAAGGTAGATTACCTGCACTTCGCCGATCCACGAGTTGAAATGCTGAAAAAAGCAACGAAACCGCTAGTAATACGCGATGAAAAATTTACTACCAAAACCGATTTACTGCAAATCGAAGATGTCGAATCGGTCATCAGCATCTCAATCCATTTAAAGAACAAATTAATCGAGATCGTAAATTTATCGATGAAAGCGAAAACTGCCCAAAAAATCGATCTGCTAAATAGTGTCCGTCCGAAAACTCGAAAAATTGTCATTGCGAGGCGTTTTTTGCCGAAGCAATCCCCTAATAAAACGGCTGAGA
>JAFGMA010000088.1 GCA_016927835.1 Candidatus Zhuqueibacterota bacterium
ATAGAGATTGCTTCGCTCCACTGCGTTACGCTCGCAATGACATGCTTAAGAATATGATGTTACAAACTAACCCTTAATAGGTATATCTCGATTTCAAACCGTTTCTCGATGTCCAGTGGGAAAATGCGAAGAAAAAAATACGTGAGGGAACCTTTTTTGGTAAAACGTGACATCATTCTGCGGCGACTGCAAAAACTGCAAGAATATCTTCAGATTCTTCGGCAACTAAAAAGGTACAGTCTGCAAAGATTCAAATCCGATCCGTTATTCCATGGCAATGCAGAAAAATATTTGCGCCTTTCTATGGAACGCATCTTCGATATTGGGAACCACATTATTTCAGAATATAATTTAGGAAAGGTAGAACGATACCAGGATATCTTTCACAAACTGGGAAATAAAGGAATTCTACCGGAAGAACTGGCGCAAAAGCTGATCCCAATGGCTGGAATGCGAAATATTTTGGTTTACGAATATTTGGATATTGATCTCGATAGAGTCTTTCAGGTATTGCACGATGAATTGGCTGACATTGACATTTGGGTGCAATCCAATAATTACGGAGCCAATGGCGTATTGCTTATAATTGGTAATAACGATGTTTAGGTGTGATGTTTTGACCCATCCCCCGCCCCTTCCCTTAAAACAAGGGAAGGGGAGACAATCCGAGCGCAAGTTCCCCTTCCCTATTGTTTAGGGGCGCCCGGCTTAGGGAAGGGGCAGGGGTGGTGCGGCATGCCGATGGGTAAGAACGAAGCGTGCCAATTCTACGGTAATTTCTTCAGTAATGATTCGGGAATACAAAAATTTTGCAACCTGTTATTTTATAGTATTTCTTAAATTACGTCATTTTTTTTAATTACCGAAATTATGGGATTGCACCCTTGACATTGACAAATTTATTCAACACGTTGTAGATTTTATCGGTTAGATAATTTGACAGGGACACAATTGAAAATTTTACTCACAAACGATGACGGAATAAACTCACCGGGGCTGTTCGCGCTTTATGAAGAAATGAAGAAATTGGGCGAAACGATCATTGTTGCCCCGGACAGCGAGAAGAGCGCAGTGGGACATGCGATCACTTTATCCGATCCGCTCCGCGTGACCGAATTCCGCAAAAATGGTGAATTCTTTGGCTATGCTGTCAATGGCACGCCCGCCGATTGCGTGAAGATCGCGTTCTGGGCGATTTTAAATGAAGAAAAACCTGATTTAGTGGTTTCGGGGATTAACCTGGGTGCGAATACCGGGATCAATATTATCTATTCGGGAACGGTATCGGCAGCAACCGAAGGCTCTATGCTGGGAATCCCCTCGTTCGCAATCTCGCTGAATACGTTCACCAATCCCGATTTCCGCTTTGCCGCCAAATTCGCGCGGAAAATCTCACCCACGCTGGTGCAAAAACAGCTTCCCGCGGGCATCGCTCTCAACATCAATGTGCCTGCCGTAGCCGAAACGCAAATAAAGGGCGTAATGGTTACCAGGCAGGGCATGGCGCTATATCGCGAAGAATTTGATAAACGCGTCGATCCGCATAACCGGATTTATTATTGGCTCACCGGCGCCAAAGTGAAAATTGAGGAGCAGGAGGATGTGGATGATCGGGCGATAATTAATAATAAAATCTCTATTACACCGATACACTATGATCTCACTCAATATGAAATGATGAACGGATTGAATAACTGGAATTTGAATCAACTGCTGGATGAAAATGAAGACTGACTCCGGAGAATCGATACTTATATTGGATTTTGGCTCACAGTACACGCAACTGATAGCCAGACGTGTGCGTGAATTGAATGTGTACTCCATCATCAAACCCTACAACATTACCCTCGAAGAAATCGAAGCACTTTCACCCAGGGGCATCATTCTCTCGGGCGGACCAGCTTCTGTTTACGCAGCGGATGCGCCCAAAGTCGATCCCCGATTATTCGAGCAGAAGATACCCGTGTTGGGCATTTGCTACGGGCTGCAATTGATGGCGCATCTTCTGGGAGGCAGTGTCATCAAAGCCGCCGAACGCGAATATGGGCACGCAACCTTAGCTGTAATCCAGCCGGATGCGTTATTCGAAGACACCGGCACGTCTTTCCGCGTGTGGATGAGCCACGGCGACAAACTCCTGAAGCTTCCCCCCGGCTTCGAAACAATCGCCCGGACGCAAAATTCACCGCTGGCTGCCATTCGCAACGAAGCGAGCCGATTTTACGGACTCCAGTTTCACCCGGAAGTTGCCCACACGGAAAAAGGCACGGGAATCTTGCGTAATTTCATTTACAAGATTTGTGGCTGTCGGGGACTCTGGACGCCGAAGTCATTTATCACCCGCGCGATAGAAGATATCCGGGCGAGAGCCGGCGATAGTCATGTAATTTGTGCACTATCCGGTGGTGTCGATTCATCGGTGGCGGCAATACTGGTGCACAGGGCAATCGGCAATAACCTGACGTGCATTTTTGTCGATAACGGATTGCTGAGATTGAATGAGAGTGCGGAAGTAAAGACTGTGTTTGAGGCGCATTTTCATCTCAATTTTCGTTACGTCGATGCTTCCGAACGCTTCCTGCGCGAATTGAAAGGCGTCGTTTCTCCCGAGATCAAACGCAAAATCATCGGGGAGCAATTCATTCGCGTCTTTGAAAAGGAAGCTTCCGCTGTGGGTGGCGCTCAATTCCTCGTTCAGGGCACGCTTTACCCGGATGTAATCGAAAGCGTTTCCGTGAAGGGACCCTCGGCAACCATTAAAACGCACCATAATGTCGGTGGGTTGCCCGAAGCAATGCATCTGGACTTAATCGAACCGCTCAGGGAGCTTTTCAAAGACGAAGTGCGGAAAGTGGGCGCAGAGTTGGATATTCCCCCAAAAATCCTGGGACGTCATCCGTTTCCCGGTCCCGGTCTGGCGGTGCGCATCCTCGGCGAAATCACCCCTGATCGGCTGAAGATTTTACGCCAGGCGGATGCGATTTTCATCGAAGAATTGAAACGAAGCGGCTATTATGATAAAGTCTGGCAAGCATTTGCGGTGTTCTTGCCCGTGCAAACTGTCGGCGTGATGGGCGACGAGCGCACGTATGAAGCCGTTATCGCCTTGCGCGCAGTAACCAGCCAGGACGGAATGACAGCCGATTGGGCACGCCTCCCTCACGACTTGTTGGCGCACGTATCCAGCCGAATCATCAATGAGGTCAAAGGAATCAATCGGGTGGTTTATGACATCAGTTCGAAACCGCCGAGTACAATTGAATGGGAATAATTCCTGAATAAATCCTGATGCTTGCAGACCAACCAACCACGTTTGAATTAGCAAAACTCTGAATGACAAATCGGCAGAAAACGGAGTGTTTATGAGAAGATACGCAATTTTGATCGTTACATTATTCATAAGCTGTAGTGCGATTCACAAAGCGCAAAAATCGTTTGAAACCGGCGATTTCGCCAGCGCAGTTGCCAAATGCCAGAGGACTATTGAACAGGATTCATTGAATGCGGAAGCGCATTTCATCCTGGGAAAATGCTACCACGCCCAGGGACAGCTCGTACAAGCCATTGAAGCGCTCTGCAAGGCTTACGAAATAACTCCCGAAACGGCTGTCACCAGAAGTGCAAAGACAGAATTGATTTTCGTCAGGATTGAATACGCCGATTCTCTGTTTCACCGCCAGCAGGATGCGTCGGCAAAGCAGGAGTTGAATAGCGTGCTTTCACTCGACAGCACGAACACCCCGGCGCTCTTGCGGTTGGGGAATTATTATTACGAACGCGGATTACTCGATAAATCCAGCTTCTATTACCGGCTCATTGCAAAAAATGACTCCGGCCGTGCGCCTGCCACAGCGCAATTGAAAGTCATTGAACAGCGAACGACAAAAGCGCAGCAGCACTTTGTTCAAGGGAACGCATTTTATCAAAAATATCAATACAGAAATGCTGTCGAGCAGTTTGAAGAGGCACTGAATAACAAACCCGATCATCGAGATGCCAAATATTACATGGCTTTGTCACGCGGTGCCATCCTCTACAACCAGCGCAAAAGGACAGAGCTTTGGGATGCCATCGAGGAATTTGGCAAGGCGATGACACTTAAACCTGAATCAGGGGAAGCGCATTATTATTTGGGTCTTGCCTACGAGAAAAAGAATCGTGAAGAATTTGACAATGCGATTGATGAGTACAAACGGGCACTCGAAAAAGAACCCGACGGGTGGTTTGCCAGGGTATGTCAAAAAAAGGTCAAAGAGCTAACTCGAAAAAGAGATATCCTGAGAAAATTTTGGGGTAAATAAATGGTTACCGCAATTGCCTGAAGCGGCTCCGGAAACCATCAAAAGAACCAATAACTGAACCATTACCTATGAAGTGAAATTTTGCTTGCATCTCCTGATTGAATTTATTATGTTAATATTGCAATTTGTTAAAATTGCATGGGCAAAATTCAAGAGCCTGATACACTGAGCGCCTGTCCGAAGCTTTTCCTTGTCATTCCCGAAACTGATGATCTCGGACGAGTGCCTGGCGGAATCAGATTTATTTTCAAGGGATTACAATCAGGGAGAGCAGCGAGTGTATGAATAACAACAGGTCTTTGCTAACGTTCACCGGGGCAGCGTGCATTCTATTAGGTGTTTTTTTGGTGGTTGCGCTAATTTGCCGCATGATTGGCTCAGGATTAGATTTGATTCAAACACAAGGAGACTCTCCGGATGGTATTATAGAGCTTTTAGTAAATGGGTGGTACCAGACATCCCTGGTGCTTTTGCTCGTTTCTTACATGATCCTCGTTCCTGTCACCGTCGGTATCCACGCATTTCTCAAAAAGACCGCCAATGGATTCGCTTTAATCGGACTCGCATTCGGCGGTATCGCTTTTCTGCTGATATTACTCAGTCAACTCATCGAAACCGGATTAATTTTCTGGCTGACGCCGCTGGGCATTCAGCAGAGCCATTCCATCAAAAGCGATGCCTTTGAGATTTATCGGCTTGTCAAATACCTTCGTTACCCCGCTGTGGTGCCAGCCATTTTATTTTTCTATTTCGTCGGATCTGCATTCCGACGCCTTGAAAATCCTGCGCGGCTGGTTGGTATTTTATTTCTCTCTGAAATTCCTTTAATTTTCTTTACTGCTATTTTTGACCAATTTGAAGTAAGGCTGGCGACTTTCAGTTTTGCCCTTTTAGCGGCACTCGCCTTTTCATTCGCATTTATTTTCGCGGGTTGGGCAATTTTTAACACAGGCAAAGACGAACCAGCACCAATTTGATGCCAAACGAATACCCTGGTTAGCCATCTTCAAACTTGGTCAGCATGCTCCATCTCCTGCAAAAATCCGGAACGATTTGTGTGTTCGAATCAAAAAGCTATTTCGTTAAATTGAAATCCAAATTAGTGGAAATCTGAAAAATGTTTTCAATTTTGACCTGGATTGCTCTCGTGGCGATTCCTGTTGGAATTATCATCCTCGCAACGGTTCTTGCGCTGGTTTTGAAAGATAGACAATAGGAGGGGTGAATGCCGGGAGCGAATAGTTTGGCAAGAATTGAAATCAATGCCTGGGCGCTGGCGTCTTTTGCTTTGTATTATGCCTTGATTCTCGCCATCGGCGTTTATGCGACAAGATTTTCATCAACCGGCGTGAATGAATTTTTTCTCGGCGGCAGAAAGATGAAGCGCTTTGTGGTTGCCCTCAGTGCGGTCGTTTCAGGGCGCAGTGCCTGGTTGATCCTGGGCGTAAGCGGAATGGCATACACCAGGGGCACGTCAGCGATTTGGGCAGTGGTGGGTTATATTCTGGTGGAATTGTTTCTATTTCTCTTTGTTGCCAAGCCGCTGCGCTGCTATACCGAAACAATGGATAATATTACCATACCGAACTTTTTCGAGTCGCGTTTCCGGGATTCGTCCGGAATGCTGCGCATCGTTTCGGCGATCATCATCCTGGTGTTTATGATCGCTTATGTTGCAGCCCAATTCAATGCCGGCGGAAAGGCTTTTCACGGCAGCTTTGGCATGGATGAAAATTGGGGAATTCTTATCACCGTCGCGATTGTATTTTTTTATACGGTGCTGGGTGGATTCAAGGCGGTTTCAATCATCGATATGATTCAGGCGATCTGCATGATTCTGGCTTTGATGATCTTGCCGATAATCGTCATCATCAAGACAGGCGGTATGTTTACGATGCTGGACACACTCGCGCTGTTGAATCCGCAAGCCCTCGACCCATTCGCATTGAGCGTCGGCGCGTTGATCGGTTTCCTGGGGATCGGCTTGGGATCGCCGGGGAATCCGCATATTTTAGCACGCTACATGTCAATCGATGATCCGCGGCAATTGCGGGTATCGGCGATCATCGGAACCGTTTGGAATGTCGCCATGGCGTGGGGTGCGATTTATATCGGTCTGGTGGGGCGAACGATTTTCCAGCAAAAAACGCTGCTTCCCGGGGCGGACACTGAGCAATTGTACCCGTATTTGGCTCAGCAGTTTGTGCACCCGATCATCTTCGGATTGATACTGGCATCAATTTTTGCTGCGATTATGTCCACTGCCGATTCCCAATTGCTGGTTGCGGCGTCAGCAATTGCGCGGGACATCTATCAAAAAATAATCCGCAGGGGGCGGGAGATACCGCAGGTGCAATTGGTGCGGTTGAGCCGATTGGTGATTTTTGTGCTGGTCTGCGTCGCGCTGGTGCTGGCAATCATGGCAAAACAATTGATTTTCTGGCTGGTCCTTTTTGCCTGGGGAGGGCTGGGCGCGTCGATTGGACCGGTGGTCATCCTTGCGCTGTTTTGGAAAAAAACAACCAAATGGGGCGCTTTGGCAGGGCTGATCACCGGCACAGTTGTGATTATCGTCTGGAATCAAACGGCAATCCTCAAATCTGCAATGTATGAATTGGTGCCGGCATTCCTGTTGTCGCTCCTGATGGTCATCTGCGTCAGCCTGGTCACTCAGCCGAAAAATGCCCGGAGCTGAATTGAATTACTCAAAGCTCAAATCCGCATGCAGCGGTCTGGTCACGCGTGCTACCGGGTACAGATTTAGCTGAGGATCCCAATAGGCTGATCGCTGGTAGAAGAATTGCAATCGCTGCCTGGCATTGGCGGCGAATGAGCTGTCGCTGGCTAGCTTTTGCTGAAATTCAGCCCTCAGTTGTAGCGATTCATTCGCCATTTTTTGTGCGAGCGGTTCCATCACATAGTCCTCGAAATATTCCTTTTGCTCGAAAATGGTGTTGAAAAATCCCCAATAAATGAGCGCATCCGGCGCTTGCGGTTCCAATAAATGCATGATAAGTTTTGCGCGCGTTTGCTGCAGCGGCACATAAACGGAACCGGCTTCATAAATCATCTTTTCAATAACCGGCTGCGTCGTAAACGAAACCGGATGACGTCCTTCATACGGCGCTGCCTGAAACGTCGCATCACTAAAACGATAACATTCAAACTCATCAACCAATCGTTCGCTCAGCCGGAAGGTTTTAATCCCATGAATTTTCAACACGTCAATCGTTTCTCTCCATTGCTGCGGTATCAAATACCCCCTGGGGATGCTGACCGAGACTGACGGTTCAACATCATTGAAATAAATCGTCGGGATGTCGACGGGCGTTTTTTCGTACGTTACATACGGCGCTCCGGAAATGAAGCCATCTTTTTCAACAATTCGATACCCCCGGTAAACAAGACGCTCGCCCGTGCCAGCAGATTTGAAACGCAGCGGAAAGCGCGTTTCCGGATCATACGCGCTTCCCATTTGGCTGCAAAGAGAATCTTCTTTCTGAATTGCGAGAAGCAATTTATCGGGATGGGCGGCAAGCTCTTCGAGTGCTGCCACGAGGAATTGGTAAGTAGCGTCCACCCTGGTATCATAAGCTTTCAACGAGTGGGTTTCGATGAGCAATCCGGCGCGATTGCGAAGCGTGATATACGCATTCGAAAGACGCGGCGGCCATACACCGCCTCGCAAGCCTTTCTCAGGATGTTTTTTGTCGATAAGTCCTGCATAAGGACCAACGATTAATCCGCTTTGCTCACAAGTCTGGTTGATTGCTGGCAGAAAATCATTTTTTGCCCATTCAGAAATTGCACCGCCGAATTCCTGGTGCGTATCGATGTTGTAAGCGAGCGCGTATTGATGATCGGCGCCATTTGTGGTGTGACAGTCGATGAAAAGATGCGGCAGCCATTCATTAAAAAGCTTCATGAATGCCCGCATCTCCGGCGTATCGACCTTCATGAAATCCCGGTTGAGATTCAGGCGGGTCGCAGTCACTCGCCAGCCCATCTCTTTGGGTCCGTTCTGATTGATGCGATTGTACGGGCTGAATCTTTCGTGCCCGTCTACATTGAAAATGGGGATAATCAGCAGGATGAGCCTGTCGAAGAGATGCGGAAATATATTGTAAATCGCCAGATCCCGTGCAAACATCAGCGATGCATCCTTGCCTTCGGATTCGCCCGGATGAATGCAATTTTCGATGAGAACGATTGGCTTGCCGGTTGTGTGTGCCTCCGCTGCCGTGAATGCTTCGTCCTTCGAAATAATGAGCATCGGGATTGTCCTGCCTTCGGGACTTGTGCCAAAATTTATAAATTCGATTTTCGGCGAAGCCGCTGCCAGTTTTGAACAATACGCCATTGTTTCCGCATAGCGAGGCGTTTCAAGTTTACCTGATTTTTCGTAATATGTGAGCCAGTCTTCGGCTTGGGTTGATGTTTGAATCAAAGGAATGGCGAGTGCTATCAATGTAAAAACCAAATATAGCCGCCCACGTTGAATATTCATCATGGTGAACCTCGTTTAAATAAATTCTTGACCGAATGATGCTGGATAGAATTACATTTCGGAATTAAGATCAAAGATCGCAGATATAAATGCCAATCCGCGCAAACGGGGTGATGTTACTCTTGTACTGGCAATATATTATAACAGCGAGTGAATAGCAACAAATTTTTGGTATGCATACGAATTTTGCACCGAGAGGGTCAGCGGGAGTATTTCGCACCATTTTCCTGGGATTATTTGAAGCGGCACATTATGAATATTTGGCTTGATCCGTTTGAAGTTGTTGCGTATATTATCTGTAACAGTTGATGGGATAGAGAATGAATGCAAATGATCTGAAAAAAGCGCGGCAATTTTTAGCACAAAAAGAAAAAGAACGGAAAAAGCGTCTCGATGCGCGATTCGCACGAGCGAAAAGCGATTTTCAGAAAATTATAGAAACAATTATTGAAAAGTATCAGCCTGAAAAAATTTATCAATGGGGCTCGCTTTTAGACAGGAGACATTTTTCAGAGATCTCGGATATCGATATCGCACTGGAAGGTATCACGTCGGCGGAGATTTTCTTCAAATTATATGGCGATATTATGAGCATGACGGATTTTTGTGTGGATATAATTCAACTTGAAAAAATCGAACCCGAATTTGCCGAGCTGATAAAAGAAAAAGGTAAAATTGTATATGAGCGCAAACGCGAAAATACTCACCCTCAAAAGTGAAATAATAAAGGGAACAAACGTTCTCGATCGTATTTCTGAATTTTATGAGCAATACATTGACGCGACATTTGATCCGGGCGCCAGGCGAATCGATCAGGCGATTGTTATTGCAGATTTGATTTGCAGCTATTACACCTGCCTTGAAACGATTTTTTTTCGAATTTCCCAATTCTTTGAGAATGATTTGTCAAAGGAAAAGTGGCATCAAGACCTGCTCGAAAAAATGACGCTGAATATCGAAGGTGTTCGAACTGCGGTTATATCGGGATCAACCCATCAAATGTTGTTGGAATTACTGAAATTCAGGCATTTCAAGCGATATTATTTTGAATTGAATTACGATTGGGACAAGCTCGAATTCATTCAAAAAAAATTCGTCCAGGCGGTAGAAAATGTCAAAAGAGATCTATCTGCTTTCTTGAAATTTATCGATCAATTGTAGCTGCTATCCCGTCTTGTCTCGCTGGTTCTTCACTTTCCCATTATATCACTTAGTACTCCTATTCACAAATTCAGTGACGTATTTAAAAATTTTTTTGACAGGATAACAGGATTAACAAGATAAATATTATCCTGTTTATCGTGTTAATCCTGTCTAAAATAATACGTCATCGTAATTATGAAAAAGCATACTTAGCGATTTCTTCTCATTGACATATTTTTCTTGATTTTTGTGAATGTTTTTATTACCATTAGAAAGTGTTTTGCAGATTGACCTTATTAAGCAATGTTATTGCAGCATCTGAGATAAAATGGAGAGTAGGAAAATGAAACTAGCATCCTCAGGGCGTAATCCCTCAGTTACTGGTTCCCAAACTCTGTTTGGGAATCCCCAGGGGCATTGTAAACCATGTAAAGAACCAATAACAGAGGCGTTACCCTCAGGGAGATTTTTTTTCTTTCGATTGTTTTTTTCTTTTATAGTCATTGCATTAGCTTTTTTTCATTGCGATCTGGACACCACCGTCGAGAGCGCAAATGCGGAAAAAGTAGCGCATGACGTTCGGATATCGCAAAATGAAACCTGGACTTCAGATAAAACGCATGTTGTTTCCAGCGAAATCGTCATCGACAATGCCACGCTTACGATTGAGCCCGGGACGACAATTCAATTTGCTGCGGGCGCCGGATTAATGACAACGACTGGCGGTGCGATCCTCGCGCAGGGTTCATCGGACAAACCAATCATTTTTACGGGTACGGAAGCAACGAAGGGTTTCTGGAATGCCATCCGCTTTGCATCGGGCAGCAATTCACAAAGCTGTAAATTAATTCACTGCGTCATTGAATTCGGTGGTGGCGGCGACAGCGAGTCTGCTATGATTATCTGCCAGGACGTATCCCCGACGATTGCCCATTGCCAGATCAAAAACAGCGCGGCACTTGGCGTTCTGATATCCGGTGCTGCGGGACCGGCTGATTTCTCATACAATACCATCACGTTGGGCGACAAAGCACCGCTAGGCATCTCCGCGACATCTATCCCCTGCTTGAATCCGAATTGCGATTTTACCGGCAATGCTGAAGACCATATACAAGTGACCGAAGGCGGCTCGATTCAAAAAAGCGCGCTCTGGCAAACATTTAATGTACCATATCAAATTTCTGAAAATATTCAAATAAGTGATGCGATTTTGCGGATAGCCTCCGGAGCCGAGCTTCGATTTGAGGCTGCGACATCCATTCGCATCAATCAGGATGGCGGAATTTGGGCGGCGGGAAATGCGACTGAAAAAATTGTTTTCACCAGCACCGAAGCGCAAAAAGGCTACTGGGAAGGGATTTCATTTTTTGACGGCGCCAGAGATGATTCATGCAGTCTGACGTACTGCATCATTGAATACGGAGGTGGCAATCCGCAGCGTCCGGCAAATATTTACGCTGAATATGCAAATCCGGCAATATCCTCGTGCGAAGTGAAAAGCGGCATCGGATACGGCGTGGTGTTCGAGGGTATCAGCTATCCCCGGTCATTTTTCAATAATACAATCACAGAAAATGAACAGGCACCCATACGCATCAATGTTGAAAACGCTCATAGAATTTCCCGGGGTAATTATTTTGGTAACGCTGAAAATTATATCGAGTTAGCCGGTGGCAATATTTTCAATACCTGTGAATGGGAGAATACCGGAATCAGGTTTCGTTTGATCGGCAGCCTCAATATCATAAACAGCACGTTGACCATCCGTCCCGGCACGGCGATCGAACTGGCTGCCAACGTTTCGATTAATGTAAAAATGCGTGGGGGTTTCATTGCCGACGGCGCGGATAATCAGATCATCATCACGGGCAGCGTTCCCCAGGCAGGCTATTGGGATTATATTCATTTCGAAGGCGATAGCGACGATAACGCCTGCCTGTTGAATCAATGCCTGATTTCCTATGGAGGCGGAGATGACGGCTGGCCCGGAAGCGTCTATTGCGAAAATGCGTCCCCCACGATTACAAATTGCCGGATCGAAAACAGCGCAACCTGGGGCATTTTTCTCGCCGGTGATGCCCAACCTGTTCTTGATGGTACAAAATATGCTGGTAATCTCCGGGGCGATGTGTGGCCCTGAGAAAATTTGGTAATTGATACCTGGCATATTTCTTGAAGATTTCAAAAGATTCGGTTCCTGACTACACGATTCTTTCATTGCTGCCCAAAATGATGCTGTTATTGAATGATTCAAGCAGCGTTGACTTCATAGGTTAAGATAATAACAGTACTTTAATAACAAATATCTTGATTTTTTAAATTAATTTTAATACATTGATTCAGATTATGATAGCTAACGAAATCCTGTTAGCAGATTTTAATATTTACCGGGAAAATCCGGATCGAATTCATATTCAATCGCTGCCCAATAGCACCATTGAATCTCAATGTAAAAAGCAAATATTCTCCTGATACAAAGAATGTCTTTAACATGCTGATACGTTATAGCAATCAAGTCCGGAAGTTCAATATTTTTTCCTTTCCTTAACATATTATTTGAATTTGAAAATGAGCGATCTGTTTCAGTGACATGATGGCTTTTTGGTCTGAGCGACATTAGTATGCAATGAATGCCAGCCAGTAGATCCAGGCATGACAGTGCGCGAAGCAGCCGCTTCGTGCTTACTCGCAATAACACCGATGAAGCAAAGATGAAAAAGGCGTGCAGCGTGCGATTGAGTTAAGAGTGACGTATGCGATTCAGAATGTGGGATGAAGCCATTCAGGTTGCGTATTTAATCCCGTTTTCTGTATTTTTCAAGGAGTGAAGTAATGTATTTTGTTATCATGGCGGGCGGAGAAGGAACGAGGTTTTGGCCCCGCAGCAGGATCAAAACCCCAAAGCAGTTGTTGAAATTAATCGGCGAGCGGACAATGCTCCAGTCGGCAGTCGATCGATTAGAAGGTATGTACACCGCGGATAATTTATATGTTGTATGTACGGTTCACCAGAAAGAACGCATTCAGGAGCAACTTCCTTTTCTGAATACAAATAATCTTATAATCGAGCCGAAAAGCAAAAATACTGCTCCCTGCATTGGCTTATCAGCGATTCTATTGCAGCAAAAGGATCCTGACGATGTGATGGTTGTTTTACCCTCGGACCATGTGATCCAGAACGACGCTGCATTCCGGCAAAATATTCGGGAAGCAGTCGAGCTTGCGGCAAAGACCGACTGTTTGATAACGATTGGGATCGAACCCCGCTACCCGGCTACAGCGTTCGGCTATATCCAACTGGATGGCATGTTCGACGAAACCTCCTCGATTTGCGCTTATAAGGTGAAAACCTTTGCTGAAAAACCGGATATTCAGACCGCAGCGCTTTTTTTGAAGAGCGGTGATTTCTTATGGAATAGCGGGATATTTGTCTGGAAAGTGAGTACGATCCTTAATGCAATTAAAGAGTCGCTTCCGGAATTATATCATGATTTGGAGAAAATCAGGAGTAGTCTCGGTACAAGGGAACAGGATGAAGCCATTCACAAAGTCTACTGCCAGATCAAGGCTATATCAATCGATTATGGTGTCATGGAGCATGCGAAAAATGTGATTGCGCTCCGAGGCTATTTTGACTGGCGCGATATCGGTGGCTGGGATGAGCTTTACGATGTATCAGCAAAAGATGAAAACAACAATGCGATTCACGGCGAATGTATGACTAAAGATGTGTCGGGTTGTCTGATCGATTCCACGGAGAAACTGGTTGCTTGCATCGATGTTCATGATTTAATCATTGTAGATACAAGCGATGCGCTGCTTATTTGTCCGCGAAATAAAGCGCAGCAAGTAAAAGATGTCGTTGACATTATGAAGCGAAGAAACCTTGATAACTACATGTAATACATGGGTAATCAATTCATGATGGAAGAAGAAACAGTATTACAGCAGCTTGAAGCAATTTTGAAGGAGCTTTCGATTGCTTTGCGTTATGAAAAAGGGCGATTTCAGGGCGGGCTTTGCCGACTTCACGGTGAAGAAGTTTTTATCCTGAATTCGAAATTATCCGTCGATCGAAAAATCAGGATTATCGCAAAGGAATTGAGCTTGCTCAATCTTGAAAATGTTTATATTCTCCCCGCAATTCGAGAGATCATCGAAGAAATGCAGGATGAATCTGATTTGGTTACTGCTTGAAAAATTCCTGGCTTGTCAATACATCTGGGTGGTTTCAGAAAATCTATTAAAGGGAAAGTATACTATCATACGCCTTCGAGCGAAGATAACTAAACCCCAAACCTGCCCTTTAAATATAAAATAACACGGTTTGTTTTTGGAGGTTATGTGATGGAAAAGCAAGAACTCATCCAATTTTTTAATCCGCACCTATTTGTACCGGCGCTCGCAGCAGATACCAAAGAACAGGCGCTGGTGGAATTGACGGCGCAGTTTTATGAAAACAAGTATGTCAAAAACCAGGATATTCTGTTGGCAATGCTCAATCAGCGGGAAAGCCTCGGAAGCACTGCTATCGGCAAAGGCATAGCCATCCCCCACGGACGCAGTACCGCAGTTAAAGATGTTGTGATTGCTTTCGGCAAAACTGGGAAAGGAATCGAATTTGGCGCTGAAGACGGAAAACCGGTTCATTTGATTTTCGTGGTTGTGGCTCCACCGGTTGAACAGACCAATAAGTATCTTCCTATTTTAGGAAAACTTGTCGAAACATTAAATAACACCAAGAATAGAAAGAAATTAATGGGCATTGCGACGTTTGAGGATCTTAAAAATTTTTTCAGCGAGGTTTGATCGATGATTAAACGCGAATTGGACATTTTGGTTAGCCTTCAGGATTTGGATATGATGATCAGCGAACTGGCAGAAGTAGAACAACTAGGATTCGATGTTCATGGCAAACAAAACCTGACGGATGCCCGTGAAGAGCTAACCAGCAAAATTAGCCGCCCCTTGCTCTATAAATATGAGAAATTGAGGAAGCGCTACAAAAGAGCCATCGTGCCTGTAAAATCTGATGTTTGCCTCGGGTGTTTTATGCGTCTCCCCACCTCACTTTCCGTCAGAGGCAGGGAGGACACAAAAATTTATGAATGTGAAGGCTGCGGCAGGATTTTGTACTGGCTGGAATAGGCTTTGCCGGAAGAAAATTAATTTAAAGCGCTCTGCAAAGCTGCTTAAAGCTCCTTTTCATAGACACGATATGTTTTATAAACGTGTGCGCCCATCATTCTGGCAGCGCGATTCATCATGACATTATTTTCCAGAATCCATGAAAATTCGCCCCACCGATACCCTTTGTTAACACCGATGCGGTACGTTTCCCAATAAAAAACGCTGTCGATACCGCGCTTTTGATATTCGGGAATAACACCCATTATAATCACCCGCACTCCGTTTATCTTCCGCTTGTTCCATAAAATTTTTAAAAGTCCGGTTGGGAATAGCCTGCCATTGGCGTGCTTGATTGCCATATTAAAATCGGGCAATGCCAGAGAAAAGCCGACAGGATTACCTTTGTGCTCTGCCATGAAGACAATGTCGGGATCAATAGCTGGTTTCAGCTCTATTGCCAGATGTTTAATTTCGCTGTCCGTCAGCGGCACAAATCCCCAATTAGGTGCCCACGCTGCATTATACACGGCTTTTACCCGCTCAACTTCACCCCAAAAATCCTTCATGTCTATCGGTCGAATAGTGACTTCAATTTCCTTCTTCAGCCTCTCTGCAATTCGAATCAAGCGGTCCGGCATTTTTTTGTCCGCGGACAGGTAGTATGCATACAGATCCATCACCTTCGTAAGGCCGATTTCTTCGAAGAGATTTTCATAATATTTTGGATTGTACGTCATCAGCACTACCGGCGAACTATCGAAACCATCAACCAGTAATCCGCACGTATCATTTTGTGAATAATTCATGGGTCCGCGAATGCGCGACAGCCCCTTTTTTCGGCACCACTCACAGGCGGTGTCTAAAAGCCTCTCGGCAACGTCAGCGTCATTCAGCGCCTCGAAAAATCCAAAAAAGCCGATGTTGTCATTGTGGACCAGGTTGTGGCGATTATTCAGAATGGCTGCGATTCGACCCACGGTTTCTCCGTTTCGGCGCGCCAGGAAAAAATCTGCTTCAGAGTGCTCGAAAAATGGACATTTGTCGCGATCCATCATATTCTTCATATCTACTATCAGCGGCGGCACCCAGTATTGATCCCCTTTGTAAACCTTCCATGGGAATTTGATGAATTCTCGTATCTCCTTGTTACTTTCAACCTTTGCGATCTCAACCGAATTACTTCCCATGACTCCTCCCGGAATAATTTTTTAGCTTTATTGGATTAGCCCAAATTCTTTGCCTAGTTTCGCGAAAATTTCCAATACACGATCGAGTACGTCATCGGTATGTGTAGCCATATAGCTGGTGCGAATTAGTCCGTGACCGGGTTCGACAGCCGGACTAATCGCCGGATTGGCAAAGATGCCATTTTCGAACAGCAGCTTCCAGAACTTGAAAACATTGAGATCCTCGCCGATAACAATCGGAATGATCGAGCTCTGGCTGTTGGCAGTATCGAAACCCATGTCATCAAATGCCTTTTTCATTTTGCGGACATTTTTCCAGAGCATCTCGATGCGCTCGGGTTCACTTTCAATAATATCAAGCGCAGCAATGACGCTGGCAACGGCTGATGGGGGCATACTGGCAGAAAAAATCAGCGCCCGTGCATGGTGTTTGATGTAATGAATAACCGGCTCATCTGCTACGATGAAACCACCTAATGAGGCAAGCGATTTGCTGAAGGTTCCCATGACTATGTCGACTTTATCCTCCAGTCCAAAATGCTCGGCGGTTCCTCTGCCATTTTTGCCCAGTACACCAATAGAATGCGCATCATCAACCATGATTCTGGCACCGTTTTTTGCTGCCAGTTCAACCATCTTTGGCAGGTTGATGATATCACCTTCCATGCTGAAGACACCATCGGCTACAATCAGTTTGCCCCCGGAATTATGCTCCTGATTCGCCAGCAAGCGTCCGAGCTCATCCATATCATTATGTTTGAATTTCAGGCACTTGCCAAACGCCAATCGACAGCCATCCACGATGCTGGCATGATTTTGCCGATCGGCAAAAACAATATCATTTTTTCCGACGATACTGGATATCGTGCCCTGGTTCGTTTGAAAACCTGTTGAAAATGTGAGCGCAGCTTCACGCTTCATGAATTTTGCCAATCGTTCCTCTAATTCCTCGTGCAAGGCAAGCGTGCCATTCAAAAACCGGGAACCCGTACAACCTGATCCAAACTTTTTAATGGCATTTATTGCGGCTTCCTTCACACGCGGATCCTGAGTTAACCCCAAATAATTATTGGAACCAATCATGATCAACTTGCGACCGTTGATCATCACTTCGGTGCTGGCGCCGGATTCAATCGCTCGGAAGTATGGGTAAATTCCAAGTTCCATCGCCTCTTTCGCACGAGTGAAATTTTTGCACTTGTCGAATAAATCCACCTTTTATCTCCTTCCTCGATAAGTCTTACTGCGTGTTTTTAAACTTGGATATAAAATATAACTATTTATTTAAAAAGCAAGTCATAAAATTGCATTTCAGTAATCTATTTCAGCAGATAGAGGATGAAAATCGGACGATCAGGAAATTCATACAAACACGAATAACATTGATATTTAAGGAGTTATTGTAATAATTGCTTGAAAAATGATCAGTAGAAGTCATGGTTTGAGATTGGATTTATTTTTTGCATGCAATTAACCTTGCGGTATTTAAAATTTTGCTTGACTTATTCGATGATTTTATCTAATATTTAATTTATTAAAGATTTGCACTTACCGAAAAATTTATTCTCAGAGTTTTTAGATCTGTACAAAGAATAACGCTCATTTTACGCCGCCGGATTAAATTGAAAATAATTCACTTATAGACATTCAGATTAATACATTACCGTCAAAATACGAGCAAAGTTCATATTGGTTTCAGGCAGCCCGTCGGGCAGATTACAATTTAGCTCGATGCGTGATAATTGACCACGAAACAAAGAAGGAGGGATGCATGGCAATTAAATTCGGAATTATCGGAACCGGCATTATGGGAGTTGCCGGTGGGAGAATTATTCAATTGATGGAAAATGCTGAGATCGTCGCCCTCGCAGAGCCGGTGATGGCTCGCTTAAAGCCTGCCGCCAATGAATTTAGCGTGAAAGCCGTTTTTTCAGATTACCGGGAGATGCTCGAAAAAGAGCCACTCGATGCGGTCTATGTTGCCACGCCGGATACGATTCATACCGATCCGGTGATCGATTCCCTGAATGCAGGCTGCCATGTTCTTGTTGAAAAACCCATGACAACCAGTCAAGCAGATTCCGAACGCGTTTTTGATGCCGTAAAACGAACGGGCAAAAAATTCCAGATCAATTTCAACCACCGCTGGCTCTCACCTTATCATAAAATTAAGGAAATGATCAGCGCGGGGCAACTTGGTGAGCCGATCATTGGCTATGCGCGGAAAAATAATCCCATCTATGTGCCCACCGAAATGCTGGCATCGTGGGCGAAACACAGCAGTCCCGCCTGGTTTATGTCGTCGCACGATATTGATCTCATGACCTGGTGGTTCGATGCGATTCCGGTTGAAGTTTATGCCCGGGGCGTCAAGCGCGTGCTCAAACAGCGCGATTGGGATACGTACGATGGCATACAGTCGATGGTCACGTATGATAACGGTCAATTTGCCACGTTCGAAGCTGCCTGGATTTATCCGAATTCGAGTCCGTATATGCCCGATTCTTTCATGGAGGTCATCGGCACCTCCGGGTCAACCCAGATCAACCGGCAGGCGGAAGCCATCGATGCGATTGTTGAAGAGAAATTCGTTTGCCCGCGGACATTTTTAAATTACAAAGTCTTCGAACACTGGCAGGGCGCCATGCCGGCATGTGTGAAAAGTTTCCTGTACGCCATCGAGCATGACACCGAGCCCCATGTCAATGTAATCGATGGGGTGAAAAACACCGCTATCCTGGATGCAATTCATCGATCGTTAGCGTCCGGAAAACCGGAAAAGATAACGCTGTCATTGATCAGGAGCTAATTCCGGATCAAAACATTTCACCATTTAAAGGCAGAGGTTGAGATATGAAATATTCATTCCCCGATAGTGTGTTCTTTATGCTGTGCTGCGCAACAGCAATCCTGATCGGATGCACATCTCAAACCGAACAGGATTCCAAAGCCGGACCGTGCGGCAAGCTTTACAAGCACGTTGAAATAAAAATTGAAGAGCCAGACGTTTTACACGAGCAGGAGCAGCAGCGCAAGCAGGTCGTCGAAAAATTCGACAAGCAGGGTTTGCTTTATTCTGCACGGGTTATGATAGACCAGAGTGATAGCACGCTTGCGATTCCTGATAACGCCGAAGCGCTGATCGTCAATGACTTTTTCGTTGCAAAAACGCCTTCGAAAATCGAATTCGGGATTATACCGGTGAAGCCCAAATTTTTCGGCAATCCACCGGGGGAAAGCCATCTGGGCGTCTGGTCGAGTTGGTCCCAGGGAAATTATGACCCGAAAACAGGGAAATTTTATGCCGCAATTGGTAACCACCAGGTGTACGATGCCTATTTGTACATCGTCGAATATGATCCGGCAAATCGAATCATGAAACTATCGACGGAAATAAATCGGCTGCTGGGGCGACAATCGACACAGATGCAGGACGGAAAAATTCATGGGTGGCTGGATTTTTATCCGCCCGATTCGCCCAATCTCTGGTTTTGCACCTATTGGTGCCGCTACCCGGAACCAACGGAGAAAGATTATGCCACCGGCTATCAGGGCGGATATATTATGAGCTACAATGTTGAAACCGGCGATTTCATCGATTATGGGGTGCCAATGCTCCGATCTTCCTGGCCCTACCACCGGATTGATACGCAGCGCGGTATGCTTTACGCTGTTGGTATGTTCGGTGAATTTTTAGCCTGGGATATAAAAGAGCAAAAAACGCATTTCGCAGGCTATTTGCCCGATTGCATGGGCTGGTTCGAACGCGCGATGATGCTGGATTCGGTTACAGGCTTTGTGTATACATCCAATCGGGCGGAATCTGATATCGAAAGACATCTGGTCAAATACGATCCGGCTACCAATCGATTCACCCGCCTCGAATGCCACATGCCGCTCAGCAAAGATAAAGAAAACAAGAAGCTGAAAAACGCCGATCATATTCGTGCCTGGACTGCGAACCGTGGTCCCGATGGCTTGCTCTGGGGAGTAACCCTGAGCGGCGAATTGTTCTCATTCGATCCGGAAACCGAGAAGATCCTCGAACGCGGAACCAATTGGCGCGGCGTGAACCGATATACGACGACCATGGCGCGAAGTCCGCGGGGAAGGTACATTTATTATTCGCCTGGCGCACATGGAAAATCTTACGCCGAAGGCGCCCCCGTGATTCAATATGACACGCTAACAGGGAAGAAGAAAATTCTCGCGTTTCTTTTTCCGTATTATTACCAAAAATATGGCTATACGACTGGCGGCAGTTTCTCGATCAAACTTGATGAGGACGGAAAAAGGCTGTTCATCGTGATGAATGGCGCTTTCATCGATATCGAAGACCACACGAGGAAAAAACACCAGGATGTATTCGGGCATTGTTCGATTTTCTTGATTCATATCCCGGAAAGCGAGCGAGCGGAATAGCGCATTGGAAGCAATCGCCTGCTGGCAATGCGAGGCACGGGCTGTTGGGAAATGCATTCGCCGCAGCGAGCGTTTGGGGCAAATCGTGTTTCGCCCACCATGATTTCAAACATAGGGAGCGATCAATGAAGAAATATCTGGTTGCAATGTCGATGATAATTTTCATCGCATCGGTTTATCCGAATGAAAACGCACAAACCCTGCACCTGGCTTACGAGGCGGAAGCTGATATCTTGTGCGATTTCCTTTCCTCCGCCAATATTTATCGCGTCGCCGCACCCGGGCAAATTCTCGAAAATCAGTTGGCGCGGCGACAGCTTGAACTGGATGAGGGAAAATTCGGGAAATGCCTCCATATCAAGCACGGATGGTCTGTCACCAGGGGAACCGACAATGAGTCCGGCATCGATCTCGATTTGATTGTGGCGACGATGTGGGGCGATTGGCGCACAAAACCGCATTACTGGGGCGCCGGCAAATTCCATGGAGATCGCGGAACCATTGCTTTCTGGGTGAAGGACAAAACACTGAATCCCGGATTAGTATTCATTCAAAGCGCCATTTCATGGGGCAGGAAAGAGCGCGATCTGCTCAGAATCGATCTGGATGAGGAGGGTAAGCTCAGCGCTTCGATACGGGATATTTATTATCAATATCACAAAATTGAATCGGAAAACTCCGTCTGGCTGAATGGGCAGTGGCAGCATATCGCCGTGGTGTATGATCGCGCGTATGGGCTGAAGCTCTATCATAACGGAAAAATGATCGCTTCAAATTGGGGAAAAGATGCCTGGTGGCAAACCCCGCTGCCCGGTCTTTTCAGTCCGTTCTTGCCCGAATCCTGGTATGATGAAATGTATTTTTTCGATCGTGCACTCGATCAAGATGCGATTGCAGCGCTTTACAAATTTAATTCATATCCCGATAAACCGGCAGAAATCCCGACACTCGATGAATCAGCGCGGAATCGACTGCTTACGGCATTTTGCAATTTTGAGAACACCGAATTGCCTGAATTCACCGCTGGCGAGTCGCATCTCTCTTTAAAGCAGACGCCGGTTGCGGATTGTCATGATGAGAAAATTCCCGCCTGGTGGGTGATGGACGGTCGCTATGAACTCGCCTGGCCCCATCCTTACCTGCTATTCACATTTATCCTCGGCGATGTCGATTTCCACGGGGACAAAGTCGATATTAACCTGGAAAAAGGCGCCCTGGCGAACTACATTTCTTTTGAAGGAATATTGGATGGAATTGAAGTCTTTGGGATGAAAAACGGCGAATATGATTCCACAAAAAAAATCCTGGATATGAGCGGATATCCCTCGCGGTTCAGCTCCAAAAAGCTTAATCTGGGCGAATATAACGGACTGCATATTCCGCTGGTGAGCGGCTACGGAACCCCAACGGGACTGGTTGATCGAGGGAGCCTGAAGTTTCCTCTCAGCGGAAAAATGCGCTTGCACGAAGTTCAACTCTGGCAGGTACAAACCCTTAGCGAAAATGGCGAATTCGATTGCACCTGGCGCCTGGCGCCGGACGCCGGGCTGGATGCGCGCTATAACGATGCGCTGCTGAAATTGAAAAGCTGCACCGACCGTACAATCTTCGTGCAATCCGCAGGCAACCGCGGTCGTTCGGTGGTGCCGCTGGAACCGCTTCAGGCATTCCATTTTTTCGGTCCCGATTTGATTCCCGATGCCGCCATTGATCGGATCAAAATTGCTTTTTACGTAGTGCCGGAAAAAAAATCGGATGTACTGTGGCTCAAAATGCGCGATCCCGCGAATCCTTCCAGAATCTGGACGCAGATCGTTTTAAAAGCGACGTTTAACTCAACGAAAAACCCTCAGGCGATTGCAATCGAGATTGATCCGGTGGATCTGATGCTCGCCGGCGAAGACAGGTTCTGGTTTGAACTGATGTTTTCCCATCGAATGAAGATCATGAATACGGCTGAGATGCAGCCCTCACTAGCAGTTCAATTCAGCGAAGACCGGGAAAAGTCACTTGCAGAATATGCAGTCCACGAAATGATCCCCGCTCGAATGCAATATATCAAGGAGTACAATTATCAACCCTGGCTGTTCACCGGTGAGCAGCGGGAAGAGCGGAACTGGTCGAATTTCGGGGGACCGTATGATATGTGGTATCCGCCGGAGGCTGTTCTGCGGCACGATCCCGGAAATGAAATCGCTTTGATTTATAAGCGTTTAACCGGAGAGCGCGGATTGATTTACGGCGGTGGTCATCGCGCCACATTTTCAATGGTTGAGAAATTTGATCTCACCCCAAATATCCCGACAGATGCCCCTGCCTGGGCGATCTGGCAGCGCGAGATGTACAAAAAACAATTACGCACCATCCATTGGATCGCCAGCATGCAGCGCGAAGACGGCTTCCTCTGGGGTGGCTCCAACGATGATGTTTTCGTACCGCTGGGTTATGCCGGGATACCGCTCATGGGCGACGATGTTTCCCGAAATGCCTTCCTCAAAATGTACGACGGTTTGGAAAAATTGGGAGTATACAAAAATGGCTACTGCGATATCTGGCCCATCGATTATTTGCACATCACGGATTTCCTCGCCAGCCGCGGATTGATGGTCCCGTACGCGCTCGGTGATCCGCACGTGATCGAGCGGGAAATGATTACCGCAAAGGTGTATTCGGAAATCATGGCGGAAAATAACGCAGTCAGGGCAGCGAAAGGACTACCTGTTTTTGAACTCACCCCGGAATCCCGGAAAACCAACCCGAAACTCTGGGGAGAAAATCTCGTCCGCGACTATGAACTCACGCAAGTGCAGTGGTATTGGGGGAAAACGCCTGCTTCACAAATTCACAGCATAGCAGATCGCAAGGATATCGCGCGCAAAATGATGACTATCGCCAGGAAATACGATAAGACTGAAGAGTTCGACTGGACCCGATCGATGCGCCACACCGACAGGCAGGGCGGCGCCCCGGGAAGAAATGAACTCATTCACACCGCCCTGGGCGGAAGACTCCAGGGGAGAATCGAGCCGCACCCGCATTCGATGGTCGTCAGTTGGGATAATCCCGATCCGGATATCGCCCGGCTTGTCTCTTACGGGGATAGCCAAACGGTTAAAATCAACCTGTATAATTTTAAATCAAAACCGCAGGCGCTGCAAATGCGGTTATGGCGCATCGTCAAAGGTGACTATCAACTCACGATTGGCAGGGACAACAATGATGATGGCGAAATCGATACCGAAACGAATCTGCTTCGAAATGAAAGCATACCCTTGCGCCGATTTGAGACCGTCAGATTAACTGTCCCTTCGAATGAAAATATCGCGATGATTTTAAAATGCACCCAGCAGCACGAACAGCCACAGGCATTGCCCGACCTGGCGCTCAATGCGCATCGGGATATCAGGTTCGAGCGCGGCAAGCTGTACGTAACGCTGCATAACATCGGTAACGCCGATGCGCGGGATGTCGATATTGAAATTCTGACGCGCACCGGCGAGGTGATCGCACTGAAATCAATCTCCGAAATGGCAGCTCCGACAGATCTCGTTCCGAAGATGGTTGAAATGGTTTTCGATCTGAATGGCAAATCCTGGCACCGGATCGTTATCGATCCAAGCAATTCGATTGAAGAAATATTTGAAGAAAATAATTCTGTTCTAAATCGAGGTGAATCAAAATAAGTTTTAGATTGCGAATTTCAAAGAAAGGTTACTGATTGAATTCGAGTCGGTTGCAGGAACGATATTTCGTTTCGCTCGTGCTTGCCTTGATTGTAAGCCTCTTTCTCGCATGCGGTGCTGTCACGCGGATGGTTGATGCCATTTTTGTGCGGGGTCCGGTTCCGTTAAGCCGTGCGCACGCGCATAATGATTATGAGCATGAACGACCGCTATTCGAGGCGCTGGAATTGGATTTCACCAGCGTCGAAGTGGATATTCATCTGATCGATGGTCAACTGCTGGTGGCGCATGACAAAAAAGATATTCAGCCGGATCGCACATTGCAGTCGCTGTACCTGGATCCGCTGCGCTCGCACCTTCACAAAAATCATGGGCGGGTACATCGAAAAGGCGGGGCCTTCACGCTCTTGATCGACATCAAATCCGATGCCGACTCAACGTACCGGGTGCTGCGCAGTGTGCTTGAAAAATATAAAGATATGCTCCTGCGATTTGATGGGCAGGCAGCCGGAAAAGGGGCGGTTCGGGTCATTCTTTCCGGCAACCGCCCGATTGACTGCATGGCAAACGAAACGCAGCGATTCGCCGCGGTCGACGGTCGATTAGCCGATCTCGAAAATGATTCACTTTCCGCGCTGTTTCCGCTTATCAGCGATAGCTGGACGTCTGCCTTCAAATGGCGTGGTGTGGGACAAATGCCTGAGGCTGAATCGGACCGGCTAAACGAAATCGTCGAAACAGCACACGCCAGGAACCAGCGTATCCGATTCTGGTCGACGCCCGATGATTCGTCGGCGGCGCGTGAAAGGGTCTGGCAAAAATTGATTTCAGCGGATGTGGATCTGATCAGCACCGATGATCTGCGAGGGCTGCGGCAGTTTCTGCTGGAACATGATCCGCTGCTTGTGAAGTAAATTCTGTTATTGCTGAAAGGGCATAATCTAAAAATTCCAGAGATACCAATAATCAATCCTGAATCGGGTATGGTTTCCTACGGCAAAATGACTAAAGTCAAAATTATACCCATTATGGAGTAAAATGTAACCCATCTGTCATTCAGGATGAATCTTTTATATTTCGCAATAGGATGTTAATTTTTTATATGTTACATAACCGAAAAAAGATTCTTCCAGAATGACAAGCTCCCGGTATAAAATTATATAACAACACCAAATAGGTAATTTTAGGTTAAAATGTAAATACGAGAATCAGGTAATTTAGCAGCAGCCGTGTTACTGGATCCTTTTTCAAAAAATAACCAGTTTAGTCAAATTGTCATGCCCGAATGCTTCTATCGGGCATCCATTTTGATTACATTAGAATGAATAGCCCGCAGATAAATAAAATCGCGATCTGCCATCGTTCATGCGCCCGTAAGCCAATGAAATCGGTCCCAGCGGCGTCATTGCGGAGGCTTTCAAACCAATTGAAAAGAGAAAATCCTTTGACTTGATGTCCACTTCTTTTTCCCAGATACCAGCCGCAGCACCAATCACGTGCAAATACGAATCGAAAACCATTTTCCCGGGAATATTGAAGCGATATTCCAGGCTTGCTGACATCAAGTACCTGCCGACCAGTTGTCGGTCGCGCAATCCCAAAAAGCTATCCTGTCCGCCCAGGTAATATTGCTCCGAGTACGGCGTGGTGAGGTCGGATGTTCCCCAGACGAGTTTCGGATGAAGGGTGTGATGTTTGAAAAAGGTAGAGTATGTTTCGAGTGACGAGAACAGCTTGTTGTACGATTCCTCGCTGGTCAAAAATTCCGCAGATGAAAATTCGTAGTAAAATAAGTTGTATTTGCCCTTCGTCGGAAACGGGAACTGATCTTGCGTATCAACAATCGAGCTGATGCGCAAAATTTTCAAATCAAGGGATTCAACCGGATAGCCATACCCGGCGAGGGAGCGATATTTTATATGGTGAATTTTCCCCTCGATGGATAATGTGCCAAGGCGACGCATCTGCTGTCCCGCGGAAAAATCCAGACCGGTGCGCGATACAGCGTACTGCCCAATCATTTGATCGTAAGAATACGTGTTATAGCGATTTTTCCGATAAAACATCTCCGCATTATACGTGAAATACGTTTTAAAGAGCCGGTCCGCCCGGAAGGATGTGATGTACAACTCATCCTTTTCACCGTATTGTGCATGAAAGCCGAATTTGTGCGCAAATCCCAAAATGTTGTCGTTCACAAATTCGATAAATGCTTTTCCCTGGCGTTCACTATCATAGCGCCCCCCGATGCGCAGCAGGTCGAAATTTTTTTCGTCGAGTTTAATGATTACGGTCTCTTCAGGATTATCGCGTATGACGTTCAAACGGACGGTGTTGAACAAGCCGGTTCCGTAAATATTTTTCATCCCGGTTTTGGCAGCTTCGTAATTGAAAATACTCCCCTCGTTCAAAGGAAATTCCCGCATGATAACAAAGCTTCGCGTTTGCTCATTACCATCGAGAATGATCTGCTTGATCCGTCCTTCATCAATTTCGATATGGAGCACATTCAAATCATCCAGCCAGATTTCTTTTATATCAGCCAGGGAATAGCCTTTTCTTCTATATTTGAGAATCAGCGATTGAATATCCCTCATTCCGGATAGATGATTTAAAACTGAGCCGGGCTTATTTTCAAATTGCGCTATAAGAATTGAATCCGGGAAGGCGGTATTGCCCGAAATATCAATATCTCTCAAAACCGGATTTTCATCGACCGTTATCAGCAATCGCGTGCTACTCGCAATCCATAAAAGCTTTCCGCGAACATTTGAAAAATAACCAGTGGCATAAATTTTTGAAATCACGTTGTTTACTTCGCGTATTTCCATTTGGTGCAGCATGATTGGCTGTAGCAACGAATCGATATACCCGGCGGGGAGATGGCTCAAACCGGAAATTTGTACCGAATTGATCGTTATTTTACCATCCCTGGCATTCGTGCTTGCTTTCGACCGTTCAAGTGTTTTTTCATGGATAAGCTGCTTCAGTTGATCCAGGTGATCGAGAGCCATTTTTCGACCACATTCTACCACTGAATCGAGGTTGCTGAAATCGGAAGATAAGCGTTTTGAATTTTCGAAACGCAGCGTCAGGTCAGCCAGTTCGCGCTGCTCCTGGTTTTTCGCCCGCTGCATAATGCTGGTCGCCTGATCAACCACTTCCCAGGGGAGTTGAATATTTTCTTCCGGTCTCAGGTCGGATGTAGCATCGACCGCAATGACGATGTCCGCACCGCACGCAAACGTTTCTGATACCGGAATATTGTTAGTCAACCCGCCATCGACGAGTAGCATTGAGTCCTGGCGTACCGGCGTAAACAGCAGCGGGAACGCCAGCGAGGCACACATGGCTTCTGCGAGATTGCCATTTTTCAGGATAATTTGTTTCCCGGAAATTAAATCCGTGGCAACCGCCTGAAAGGGAATTTTCAGTTCGCTGAAATCGGTTAAAGTGCCAAATGGCGCGCGCATTGTTAAATCGGTCAAAATATTGGTTATGGTTTGTCCCGGACTCAATCCCGCGGGAATATACGGCTTGAAACTCGAAAAGCGAAGTTGTAGCAGATGTCGTTCTCTTTCCTGCTTTTGACTCAGGAAAAGCGTTGATCGGGGCGTTTTATCGATAATGATATCATCCCATTTGATGCGATTCAAAATAGTGACAATATTGTTGAGCTTGTAACCGGCTGCATATAATCCGCCGATCACGCTGCCCATGCTCGTACCAACGATATGGTCAATCGGAATATTATTTTCTTCCAGAACCTGCATCACACCGATTTGACAAATGCACCGGGCACCGCCGCCACTGAGCGCCAGCCCGATGCGCGGATGTTCCAACTGCTTATACGGAATAAACGCGCGCGGTGGATTGATCATCGATGAAAAGCTCAATTTTATATCAAGGCTATCGCTCGATTGAGCAAATGCGCTGAACAGGCTTAGAAGATTAACGAATAAACCCAGGGGAAATTTTTTCAGTGTTGCTTTCACTCTCCGATTGCTCCCGAAACGCGTCATCCGTCTGAAATCGTTTTTGTTCGCGGCAAAGAAAGAAGTCAAATCAGGCTTATGTATCGCTCTCAAAATACCCGGTTAATAAATTTCTATCAGTGAGGTATGGTTATTTCGTAAAGTTGAATGCTGATGATTCAATAATGTTTCAAATATATCAAATCATCACTGTAAAATCAAGCAGATATTATTGATGCAGCAGTACCTCAAAAGCCGATTCCCGGGCGCCCTGTCGGTGAGCCGGGAATCATTGCAGCTGCCGGGATTGATGGTTGTCCGATGCAGCCCAAATTCGTTGTTGCAATTTAATCGTTTTTTTGTATCTTATGTGCAGGAGAGCTTACGTCGTCTCTCTTTCAATCGAAAGTGTTTTTTCGAACGATGAGAAAAAATTTATGAATAAAATGGCTGGACTTCCCGGTGGGAATCATTTTTCTGCTGACTTGAAATTGCTGGTTCTCGCCGGATTATTTACGGCGCTCACGGCTGTTGGTTCGCTGATCAAATTTCCCATTTTCCATGTGCCGGTAACATTGCAGACCTTTTTTGTATTGCTCGCCGGCAATGTGCTGGGTGCTTATTACGGAAGCTTGAGCCAGGTGGCTTACCTCATGCTCGGTCTGGCAGGAGTTCCGCTGTTTGCTCAGGGCGGTGGTATCGGATATGTGCTTAAGCCCACGTTCGGATATCTGGCTGCATTTCCCATTGCCGCCGGGATTGTCGGAATATTAACACGACGCACTTCGCGAGAAGCCCTTGTTTCTAAATCATTTTTGGAATATGTCCGGCTTGTCAGTATAAATCTGGCAGGCTGCTGCATTATTTTTTCGATAGGATTAGGCTACCTGTACATCAATTTGAATTTTCTTGGCGGAGGAGGTATTTCTTTTTCCGATGCGCTGATTGGCGGTGCATTGATCTTTTTGCCTGGCGATCTGATTAAAGTGCTTATGATAGCCATTTTTATTAAAAAGCTGCCGTATATCTTGCTGCCAAACAAACGATAAAACTGGCTGTTTTCAAAGTCATAAAAAAATAAGGAGCGCATAGCAAATTTATCAGCCATTAGTATTCGGTGCAAAAACTTCGTGCGTGCAGGTTTAGCATTTTTTTAAATTCAGAATACGGCTCAACCGGATTCCCCTGCGTCAAAAATCTATATAATCTAAATTTATTAAAAATGTTATTGCAATTTTTGATTAATGTCTTTATATTATCCGAGCTATATTGGGAGTAGGGTTGAATCGCCTGGTCTTTTATGAAGCTTTGCAGCAAGCAGAGATTACCAATCAAAAATTCTGGCTAAGCAACGGATTCATCACTTTCTCATTGCCTTCTCTATGCATGCATTTTTTAATTCCATTAATTACTATCATAAATTCTGGCAAACGTATCTCGAACCATGGATAATTTTGTAATCGGCATTGACGGTGGCGGCACTGAAACCAAAGGTGTGCTTTCGAATTCCCTGGGAATGATCCTCTCCCAGTATACCGGGGCAGCGACAAATTACCAGGTCGTTGGGGGAAAGAAGCTGAAAGAAGAATTGGAGCAAATTTTCGCGCATCTGGTGGATGATGTAAAGATCAATCTGAAAAAGGTGTCGAAGATTTACCTGGGACTTGCAGGGGCAGGTCGTGAAAGTGATCGCCAGGAAATTAAAGCGCTATTTACCCAGGAAAAGTATGCCTCAAATATCATTGTAGAAAGCGATGCCCGGGTTGCGTTGGCAGGTGCTTTCGGAGGCAAACCCGGCATCATTTTAATTTCAGGTACCGGGGCAATCTGTTTCGGCAAGAATGACAAAGGACCCCTCGTCCGATCCGGTGGGTGGGGGTATTTGCTGGGTGATGAAGGAAGCGGCTATTTCGTCGGGCAGCAGGCAATTATCGCCGCATTGAAGGAACTGGATGGCAGGGGCGAACAAACCGCTCTCCGGGGAATACTCGAATCGCAATACAAGCTGAATCAGATTGATGAAATCATTCCTCTCATTTATAAGGGGAAAATTGACCGTACCGAAATTGCAAGCCTTGCCCGAATCGTTTTTGATACCGCGGCAAAAGGCGATACAGTTGCCATGAATATAGTAAAACAGACCGGTCAGGAGCTTGGGAAATTGTGCAAAGCGGTTGCTCAAAAATTAAACCTGAGGAATAGAACCATTCCGGTAGCCCTGATCGGTGGATTATTCAATGCAAAAGATGTATTTATCAATGAAATTTTCAAGGAATTATTTGAACTCTCCTGGGATATAGAAGTGATGAATCCGATGTTTTCGCCGGCTGTGGGTGCGGCGATTCTCGCTCTGGAGGAATCCCGCGTAAAAATAAGCGATGAAATTTTAGCAAATTTAAGTAAAACCAACGTGGTAAAAGAGAGTGGTCGATAGCGCGTGTTCGCATCCCCTGTTGGAACTCTGCTGTAAGCGCCGCAAACGAATTGCCGGACTCATGTCTGGCACGTCTCTCGACGGGCTTGATGTAGCGATTTTGGATATCGAAGGCAATGGGCTTCTAACCTGTTGGAAGCTCCTTGCCTTTGATATTTATAAATATCCGGATGAGATAAAAACGAAATTGCACTCCATTTGCACCTCATCCATCTGGAATGCGGATGACTTGTGTCGGATCAATGTCTGGTTGGGCAAATTCTTCGCAAATGCTGTTATCGATTTGTGCAAACAATCAGGCATTTCCCCGAAGCAAATTGACGTTATCGGATCGCACGGTCAAACGATCCGTCATTTGCCGAAAGAAGTCAATTTCAGTGCATTACCAATTGCCGGCACGCTTCAGGTTGGCGAACCCTCGGTGATTGCAAAGCTCACTGGCATCCCCACCGTCGCCGATTTTCGTCCCGCGGATATGGCACTCGGAGGGCAGGGTGCGCCGCTGGTTCCGATTGTGGATTACATGCTTTTCCGTTCCGATAAATTCAATCGCGGCATTTTGAATATCGGGGGAATTTCAAATATCACAATTATCGATGCCCGTGCTACCCAGGCGGATGTATTCGCCTTCGATATCGGACCGGGAAATATGATTATCGATCGGCTGGCACAAATGCTTTTCGATAAACCAATGGATGAAGAAGCCAGGATAGCAAGCAGCGGATCGATTCATCACGAATTTTTGCTGCAATTGTTGCAATTCGATTATCTAAGCATTCCTCCGCCGAAATCTACCGGCAGGGAAATGTTTGGCGATGAATTCATACAAACGGTTTTATCGCAAGCCAGGCAATTGAATCTTGGCGACCGAGATATTCTCGCCACGGTTACTGCGTTCGTTTCAGCATGCGTTCGAGATGCCCTTCAGAAATTCGTGGCTCCCGGATTGGCGCTGGATGAAATTTTTGTTGGCGGCGGCGGAGCCTATAATCCGCTCATCATGTCTCACCTGGCAGCATCGTTAAGACCGGTGAAGGTATTTCGCTCTGATGATGCAGGGATTCCCGCTGATGCCAAAGAGGCGATATGTTTCGCGATTTTGGCGAATGAAACCCTTGCAGGTCATCCCGGAAATTTACCCGGGGTTACCGGAGCGCAGAAACCAACCATTTTGGGAAAAATATGTCTTTGATTTTCATTG
>JAFGMA010000089.1 GCA_016927835.1 Candidatus Zhuqueibacterota bacterium
TGATACCGCTGCGCTGATTATCCGCCTGATAGGTGAGCCAGTCCGCCGCACCAGCCGAATCCAGGGATAACAGCATGATGCAAATGCTTAAGCATAGCCAGCGAAAAAATTTCATCGGCGACTGCGAAAGAGCTGTTTGAAAATCCGCGTGTTGTGATATCACGATCGCTCTCCTCTTGTTTGAATGAAATATGCGCAAGTACGTTGAGCAGAAAGGGAATTCGTTTGCATAGCAGGAACGACCCGGGATTTGAATAAAATTATAAAATTCATCTTCGATGCAGCTCTTTGAAATGAGCGCCTTACGGCGCAGCCAAAGCAAGCTTTGGCACTCCGATCAATTCATTGACTATTCAAACAGCCTTTGGTCCATTCGGTTCCTGCATCACGTTTGCGAACATTCTTTGCAATCCCCGGCGCTGCGTGAACAGTCGCTTGAAAAACGGCGTGTGCGATGAGCATGTTTCCAATCTTGTTCGCATGCACCGTATCCTGGTGGACAACCCACGCCTTCTCCCCTTCCGCGCGCCAGACATCGGCATACACGCAGTTCGTCTGTTGACTGATATCGTGAAGTATTCGATTGTAGGTTTTAGCTGCTTCCATGCTGCCACTGTCGAAGGGTGGATAAAGCGAATATTTCGGCTGATAATAGACATTGGTGATCACGATCAACGGATCCAGTTGCTCGCGAATGCGCCGGATCAGCTCTTCCATCTCGCCACGGAACATTTCCACCGGCATACCCGCGCGCATATCATTCAAGCCATAAGCGATGATCACGAGATCGGGATTTTTGTCAATCACTTCCGCTTGCAGCCGTTCGGATGCACTGGGCTTGCGGGAAGCATCGTAACCCGGACTCGCCGGTGAGATCACACTCGCTCCGATTCCGGCATTGTAATAGCCGAGTGGCTGCTCCTGGGCGGTTTCGAGCAATCGATGCAGGATGTCTGCCCAGCGTTCTTCGGTTTTCGCCAGCCAGCCACCCCCTTCAACTGTGCTTTCGCCAAGGACGACCATTAATCGGAATGGACCTGGCGCGGCTGTGTATTCGTTCTTTTGCATTTTTGCCTCAACTTTTTAGGGATTCAATTTTATACGTCATCGCTCAGGCGGCAAAATCATCGGTATCGGATCGTTTGCAGGCGGCATGGGCGTAAAATCCGGTCGTTTAATACCATGAACGAGGTCGCTGATCAGAATATTCTCTCCGGTGGCGATTGAATGGTTGGCTGCAATCCCGCAGAGAATCGAATAAGCTCCGGCACGATAATCCGCTGCCAGCATATATTTATCAATCTGGCTGCCCGGATTAAAAATATCTTCGAGCATCAACGGATCTGCGCCACCGTGCCCGCCTTCTGCTTCCCAGATTTCAACTTCATACGCGGGCTGGAAATGCGGATAAATTCGAATCCACGTCCCTTCCTTTTTCAAAGCGCCCGGAATGCTGCCATCACCATTGATATAAACTGTTTCTTCACATTTATGTTCAAGGCGTCCCTTGGATCCATTAAACGAAACAATGTAGCCTTCCCAGGGCATGAAAGCATTCAAAGAATAGCTCATTTTCACACCGTTCTCATAGGTGAGTACCGCCGAAACTGAATCGTAAATATCAATTTCGGAGCTGAAAACACATCTGTCCCTGAAATAGCCATCGTATTTCTCGTTGGCAAAATAGAGCCGGTTAAGATTTTTATTGGCAGCGATATCCAGGAAAAAAGCGCAGTTATGAGATTCGGGACAACCGTGGCATCGAATACTTCGGTTTTTCAATCCGTAGCGATGGGCAGTTTGCGGCTTATAAAATTTGGTATCACCTGTCGCGAAAACTGACACCGGAATCGTCGAAAGCCACCAATTCACAGCGTCGAAATGGTGCGTGGATTTATGAACCAGCAATCCGCCTGAATTTTTCATCTGACGATGCCAGCGCCTGAAATAGTCGGCGCCGTGCGATGTATCGAGCAGCCAATGAAAATCAACGGAAAGAATTTCTCCGATAGCACCCGACATGAGAAGCTCTTTGACTTGTTTTCGCGGAGGCGCATAGCGATAGTTGAATGTAACACGGCATGCCCTGCCGGTCTGTTTTTGCGTATCGATGATCCGCTGGCATTTTTTCTCATCTGTTGTCATGGGTTTTTCGGTGATCACATCGCAACCCAACTCCATTGCGCGGCAGATATATTCATCGTGTGTGCAATCTTTCGAGGTCACAATCACACAATCCGGCTTAGTCTCAGCGATCATGCGCTCGAACTCGTTATCGCTATAGCCGGCGACTTGCACACCCTTTGCTTCCGCCCATTCCACGCGGTCTTGCAAGCGCCCTGCATTATTATCACACAAACCGACCAATTCACTGGTTTCTGCATACGTGAGGACAATCGCTTCGGTGTACATCTCCGAACGTCCGCCCAATCCTACCTGTGCATATCGTTTTTTTTCAAGCATGATCCTTTTCCTTTCTCACTTCCGATTCATTCAGCTTGAACCGATTCAAGTGCTGTAGTATGACTTATGTATCTCAGGCACTGCTTTAAAAATCTGGATTTAAGAAGATTCAAAGATAAGGCAGGATGAATGAAAATGCAACATAAATTTTGGAAAACAGCTTAAAATGGGATAGCGACCGGCTCATCTCCTGCCGGTGATCGGCATGCAATCATCCCTTCCTGCCCAAAAAATCTATTTTCCTGAAAATTGAACCTGATCCATTTTCGCAAAGTAAAAACAACGTTTAATTTTCGATTAACTCTGGTTGAATGACACAATTCGAGTAAACAATTTATAATGATGGATTCCGATTCAATTTATACGGACAAATTCCTGGATCATTTCATCAATCCGCGAAATGTCGGCGAAATCGAAAATCCTGACGGCTACGCAAAAGTAGGCGATCCGCAATGTGGCGACTATATCAAAGTCTGGCTGAAGATTGAAGACGATACGATAACGGATTATAAATACAAGGTATTCGGTTGCGGCGGTGCGATTGCAACAACCAGTGTTGTGTCGGAGCTGGCAATCGGGAGGCGATTACGCGACGCCATCGATTTGACCGATGATATCGTCATTCAAGCCCTGGGCGGAATTCCGGAAAATAAAGCGCATTGCTCGCTGTTGGGTATCCAGGGGCTGCGAACGGCACTGGCTGATTATTTCATCAAGCAGAATCACCTGCGCTACGAGGAACGGCTTGACTTATACCGGCGCTATGGCTATAACATCACGATGGCGCGAGACCGGCTGGTTAAAAAATTCACCGCGTCACCCGATTCGGCAAAAATGCTGGACATTGGCACCGGGAAGGGACATCTGGCATTGGCGCTGGCGCGCGCCGGCTTTCGCTGCGTATCAGTGGATGTTTCGAAGGATGAATTGCATTATGCCAGTTTGAATGCGCTCTACTTTCAACTGGATCATTTGATCGATTTTCAAAACCATGACGCTGCCCGGCTTTCATTCGAGCCCCATTCCTTCGATGGAATTGCTTCCGCTGATTTAATCCACCACCTGCCCGACCCGCAGCCCGTGCTAACTGAAATGCTCCGCGTGTGCAAGCCAACCGGTCGGATCATCATCACCGATTTCAGCCAAAAAGGCTTTGAGATAATGAACGAGGCGCATCTGTCAGAAGGGCGTATTCATCCGGTAACGGGCTGGAAAATAGAAAAAGTGGCACAGTGGTTTGCTGATAAAAATTGCCACGTGCAATCTGTTGAAGAGGTGTGCGAAATTGTTTTGATCATCGAACCAATTTTATCGACGTGATAGACTGTTTTTGTTCCTATGTTGAAAATTTATTTTTATCTGCCTTATTTAATGCGGGAACCTGATTGGGTAATGGCAGAAGGCGAAAGCAAACTTTCGCACTCCTTTTTCCGCTGCGCTCTGGATGATTTAGCTTTAACTCTATATTGCAGAACACTGAATTATCTGAAAAAATGGAGGGTACAATGAAATTTAGTTGGTTAATCGCATCCATCATCTTGCTGGTATTGAGTCAGGTCAGCCTGCCTGCAGAGGACAAAATTCCGGTCTACCCTGATCCGGTAGCCGGGCAATATTTCAAGGACTGGCTTCTATGCGGTCCCTTCCCCAATCCCCTGCCCGAAGGCATCCACGAATATCGACATGATGAAACATCGCTGGGATTCTATCGCGATTATCTTAAAGCGGAAGGAGGCGAGGGCAATATTCGACCTTACGCAGGCATGAAGATAAAGCATCCGAAGGGGCATAAGCTCGCATGGACATGGCATCACGGTTTTATGCCGCTGATACCTCTGGATGACATTTTTTCGCCCAAAGATCAGGTGATCGCTTATGCTGCCTGTGTGGTTAACAGCCAGGAATCGCGCAGCGTCATTCTCAGCGTCACCTCCAATGATGGGGTGCGCGTCTGGCAAAACGGGGAGTTGATCATCGATCATAATACCGGCGGTACGGAGGAGCCGGATCGCGATCTGGTTCCGGTTGTGTTGAAAAAAGGTGAAAATCACTTTTTGGTAAAGGTTTCGCAGGGTTTCGGAAAATGGAGTTTTCAATTCCGCTTTCTCGACCTGGTCCGGACGGTAACCGACCTGGAATCCCGTGCACATCTCTTCAGCCGACCGGAGATAACCGAGACCGCAGATAGCTGGCAGATTTTCGTCGGGCAAAAATACAAAATCGAATTGCTACAGAAATCGATACCCGCGAGTCTGGAGCTCACCAGCGCCGATGGCAAGCATCTCATCGCCCGGTACGATGCATTTTTGGGTGAAACGCTGGAAATAAAAAAATCCTCTTTGAATTTGGCACCCGGGCTTTATCCGGTGCATTGTAGCGTCCAAAAGCCCGATGGCTTGCTGCATACGTTGCGCGCCGCAATTTTCGTCGGTGAACCTCCTGCGCTGCGAAAGAGCTATGAATTATTGCAAGCGATCGCGCTGCCAGATTCAGCCATTCACTACGGAAGGCATGCACATCAGATTTTCAAATGCCTGCAATTTCACATCTCCGAGGACCTGAGCCATGGCAACCTGGGAAAGATGGATATTGCATCCCAATATCGCGTTGTTCAGAAATATGCGACCTGGATCGAATCGCTTAAAAACGCGCCATCTCCGTATCATCAAATCTTTCCTGCAATTCAAAAAATAGAATTGACTGGCAAGGGCAAGTTCGAGCTCAACATGAATCACACATTGACTGACGAAACCAATGGTGTGTGCCAGGCGGATGTTTTGCGACTGAAACGCACACTTGAAAAGGAGAAAAATATTTCTCTGAAGGACGCGGCTACCGGCGGAGCAATTACGCTAACGATTGTCGACAAAATGCAATTGAAAATTGATCCGTTTCAATTACCAAATGCCGAAGCCTACACGATTGATATTGAATCCGGACAAATCACCGTCGTCGGTGCCAGCGCTGAAGGCTTGCATTATGCGCTGATTACGCTGCGTCAATTATTTCTGCTCACATCTGAATTGCCATCCGCAGCGATCATCGACTATCCCGCAAACGCTCACCGTTGCGCCTTCACGTATTGGCAGGTTCCGATGAATGCGGAATCAGAGGCGAGGCTGATGGAATATATCGATCTCAAGTACAACGAAATTGTGATCGGCACCGGGGATTATCGCAAACTGGATGATGAAAAAATTCGGGATGGGCTTTCGGAATATTTTCGGATTGCGCGCGCATACCATATCGAGCCTATCCCCACAATCTGGCTGAACGGCGATAAGTCATGGTATGAAGGTGTGTGGCTATCGGACGAGCCGGTGAAATTCATTGACAATCAAGCCACCTTCGATTTTCAGCGGCTGGTGAATATTGAAAGCTCGCGCCCCGTGCTGCATTCGGAACGCGGCGGAGGCAGTGTATACCAGGCGGGAAAGGATTATGAAATTGTAAACGTAGAGCCGCCGGTGATTAGACGCCTCGAAAAAGGCAGCATTCCGCCAGACAAAACCATTTTTATGGACGCGGATATCGTGGATCAGCGCACGCACCGATTCTCCAAGCCATGCCCTTCGGAAGAACGGGCGTACCAGGAATTCGAACAGCATATTGAAAACGTGGTTGTTGCTCTGAAGCCGCGGAAAATCCATGTGAATCACGATGAATTGGGAATCATCAACAGCGATAGCCGGTGCAAGAGAAAAAATATGATGGATGACGAGTTGGTTGCGGAGCAGATTAACCGGATGCGGGATATCATTAAAAAATATGATCCCGATATTGATATGATAATGTGGGCAGATGCGGTCAATCCGTATCACAACGCCGGGAAAAAGGCATTGGAAAATACATGCAGTCTTCTATACACCGATATCATCATGGCAAACTGGTTTTACTCGGTCGAAACGTTCGAGCAAATCGATCTGCTTGAATTGGGAACCAAATTTTTTGCGGATCAGGGTTTCCGAATGTATGGCTGTCCCTGGGATAATATTCCCAATCATCAAACGTGGGAGAGCACCATTTGGGGATATCGGCAAAATCCAAAAATTTTGGGATTAATGCATACACAGTGGAGCGGTCGCAATTCGGGACATTCGCAAACTGCTGCAATTAACTGGACCGGAGAAACGTGGCTCAGTCGTTGACGGTTTTCGTGGAGGCTTTATCTTTTTGAAAGCATTCAAAATATTCAAGTTCAAAAAGGTACTAAGAATTTCATTGCTTGTAGAAAAAGACTTGCCAAAGCAAGCTTTGGCACTCCTGACTATGTTTCAATTTTGGGCATGGTGTTTGGGTGCGAGTGGCTGCCTGTTCCGCCTGATTTTCGGAATCTCGCGCTGAATCAAATAATACATAGAATTCTAAACTGCGATCTGGCACCTGGATATAAGCCCACTCAACACATAAAATAACACAGAAAGCCTTTTTCGCGTATTCCGTGTATTTAGTGGATATGGTTCCATACTGCACCATTTCATAGTGTTATTGTTTTTTAGTGAGTTATGATAGTACACTCTGATGTTATCAGAAATCA
>JAFGMA010000090.1 GCA_016927835.1 Candidatus Zhuqueibacterota bacterium
AACTTACTGACTTCTGTAGTTGACGTCAACAACCGGTCGTTTGATTTAGTACAATAATATACCATTTAACGGATTTGACGGATGAAAACGGTTTTTTAATCGTACGGAAAAACAGCTTTTGAAATTTTAATTAAACGAAATAATTTAAAGAAAAATATCCGTTTAAATCCGTTTCATCCATTCAATCCGTGTTCTTGTTTTACCAATGTGTTTTAAAAAATGGCAAAATGATTAAAGTCAAAATAATTAACGGCAAAAGTCGTTCAGGAGGTGGGATACAATAACCTGGACATTTTGCTTAAAAATTATTTTTAGAAATAACCACTCAAGAAAATTGAATGGGTAATTCATTTTATCCCGGCTCCTTAAAACTTAATGGCATGTCCCTGTGATCGGTTATGAATAGCGAATTGTTTATTTTTAATTATTAAATAGTTACGATACAAAAGACGCGCGACTCAAAATCCGGCGGAGTTCGGTCCATTCGGTCTCGATTCCCGCCCCGGCACAAAAAAAAGCTTGTTCAAGTGAACAAGCTTTTTTCCACGATTATTGCACGTTCAAATTACGTTGCGGCGGCGCCGGTCTGCGTCTCAGCGCTGTGATATCATCAGCCAATTTTTTCAGAAGGTCGGTGTTATAGTCGATCTCATATTTCCGCTTCAGTTTGTATGCCACCAGTTTAACCTCTGCATGCTCCTTTTCAAGAATAAGGCGATTTTTGCATGTTTCTCTTACTTCGGCATAAGTGTGCCCTGCATATTCCGCCTGGTGCATCTTGTAAAAATCACGAATTTCGTATTCCTTCGCATCGATCCGGCTGGTCACCAGATCCTGAATCGCTTTTTTCATCAGAATGCGATCCCTGAATATTTTGAATTCCCTTAAAAATGGCTTGCTCTGGTCTGTTTTCAGAGCTTTGGCATCTATATAGGTCAGTTCAGGTACCAGCACGCGCCGTACCAGATTCTTCACCTCGAGCGAATTCCGCAACGGCAATTTTGCAAGCGTACCTTGCTTTTCGTACTCCTTTGAAAACTGCTCGACGTTCCATCCCGCATCTGCAAATGTCACAACGAGTTGTTCTTTTTGGGAGATGGATAATTCTGATAAATCGAGACCCTGTTTCCCCTCAGCGCTGCAGGATAGGTAGAGTTGGGAAAGCAATTTCGCAGTGGAATCGATGAGTGTCACCTGGTATGTATCATAGAGCGATGATATATATTTTTCCATATCTCTTTTTTTCGCTACCATGATAAATTGCATTCGCAACCGCCGATCCTGTTCCGAAAACGGATTTTGAGAAAGCGGTATTTTTTCCAATACTTTTAAAATTTGATATGTAAAATCGCTGTATATCGGTTCAGAAAATTCGCCAACTTTCGTTGAGAACGCCGATTCCTCGAAAGTCTGTCCCATCGATCCCCAGTAAATGGGATTGGGAAGTTCGCCGTCCCTGTCGGCGCTGTCAAATTCCAATGAAAATTTTCGGGCTGTTTCGCCGAAATCAGCACCAGCCTTCAACGCCTGGTACAATGAATCTGCCAATTGTTCAGATTCGACCACAATGCGTGCAATTCTCAATTTAAATTGCCGTCGGTCATAAAACTCCCTCAGTGTGGTCGAGTCAATTGGTGGTGGTTTGGGTAGCACATGTTGATAGAGCAGCCCATCCCGTTGGGTAAGTATCTGGCGTTTTTTCATTTCAAATGCAGCCGCGAATTTATCCTGTTTGTCATATCCCAGGTTCTCGGCTTCGACGATGTAAATCTGGTCATCGAGCAGATAGAGGTTGATATACTCCTTCAGGGTTTCGACAGAAAAGGATACATTGTCCTTGAAAGAATCGCTCTTGATATAGCGCTTAAAAAAATCTTCAGCATGCAGATAATCTTTATTATTGATTCTGAGCAAATAATCTTCGCTCATTTTTTTTTCGCATTCAAAAAGCAAGCAGCACAGGAGCAAGAGTATCAGCAGCCCGGTGATTCGAATTCTCATACAGCCTCCGGTTTAATTATCATTATTCCAATTCAAGTGCGATTGTCTTTATCTCATTGGGTTTCATCTTCAATTTTACCTGATTTCCAATGGTTATAATCTCGCCCGAAATCGGTTCTTCCAGCAAATTTACGGGACGGGCTTTGGTGACCGGCGTCAGAAAATTCAAAGTCACTTCAGAATGCTTGCCATATATTTCAACGAGGCGCAAAATCAGGTCATCTGCAGCTTCCGCTTTTTTCACGGTCGTGATAGCCACACCCGGGGCATCTTCAAGCTGAATAAATGATTGTGATTTTGGCAATTGTCCGGAATGATCATCGCCTATGATCGCTTTCAAAGGATAATTCAATTCATATCCTCGCTGGTAGGTTTCGGCAGCGCGCCAATCACCGGAATGCGGATACAGGCAATAGGTGAAGGTGTGTTGACCCATATCTGCATTCGGATCCGGGCTTTTGGGTGAACGCAGCAGCGTTATGCGCATGTTGCTTTCGCGGATAATATCGAATCCGTATTTTGAGTCGTTGAGCAGGCTGACGCCATAGGTGCCGCTTTTATCGGTTAAATCGATCCATTTGTGGGCAGATACTTCATATTTCGCTGAATCGGCGGCAGTTTTCGGAATAGTCGTCCGCTGGATCGTACCATAGGGAATTTCGTATGTCGCCAAATCATTCTTTACTGCCAACTGAAACGCTGCTTTTGCGAGTACGTGTGATTCGTGCCAGTCGGCGACAGTTTTGATCTCAATCACCGGATTGGCGCGATAGAGGCTGATATCCTGGGCAAATCTTGAGTTGCCCGTCTTGCGAACCACCCGAATCGTTGCGCGTACGGCTCCGTTTTCAACAATTTTCATCTCAGGTGATTCATCCCCAACCCAGCGTTTTCCCGTGTATCCGATATTCCAGGCATCATATTGTTCCGGAATATCTTCGAAAAATTGCAGCTCGTTTCCGGCACCCGCCAGCACTTCACGTTTGTGTTTCAGGTCATAAATGGATTTGAGATTTCCTGTTTTTTCGTCGAACTTGATTTCGAAACGGTTACTTTTAATTTTCCACTGCGTTGCCACAGGCTTATCTTTGGGTTGGCGCGTTTTTCCGATCTGGATAAAAAAGACTTTATATCCCAGCGGCGGCACATTTTCAGCCTCGAACAGCAATTTGTTGCCATCGATAGATTGCGATTTTACTACCCAACGCTCTTCATCGGTGACTCTTAGCTCTTTATTTCTGAATCGCTGGGGCAAGTCCAGTGTGACCGCATCGCTCCGGATCCACGAAAGCGGATTGAAAACAATCACCGGTGTGCCGAAACCGCGCGTATTAATTTTATTGGCAATGGATTCCATTGCAGCGTTGATGACATGTTGGGTTTCGGTAATGGCGGTATCGTACGAGGCATGGGCGTGCTCGTAAACTATTGGGATGCTTGAGCCCGGCAAAATATCATGAAATTGATTGAAAAGGGTGCGTTTCCAGGCGTCATCCAGTTGCTGCTTCGGATAGGGCATTCCCGAAAATGCGGCAAATTTCTCAGCGGTTTCGAGCAAACACTCCATTTGACGGTTATATTTTTTGACCTTTGCTTGAGTGGTGTAGCATCCGCGATGATATTCGAGGTACATTTCGTCGCGCAGAACAGGTAATTCAAGACCGGAAGTTTCAATAGCCTCGAAAAAGCGATTGGGGGTCGAAAGCTTCACGGTTGGGAAGTAATCGACGTTCGCCATGATGTTGATATCCGTTAGCATCGATTCCGACGGTCCCCCGCCGTGGTCGCCCTTTCCATAGAGAACCATCAGGTCCGATTGATTCGTATTCGCCTGATAGCGTTTGAAACGATCGAGTACATTGTTGCTGGTTGGATCGGAACCATATCCCTCGGGCAGGAAGGTTATGATTTGGCTGCCATCCGGTGCTTCCCACTTGAACAGGTGATGTTCCGGTTTTGTGACATCATTCCACCAGATTTTTGTCGTGACGAAAAAATCGAAACCGGCTTTTTTGTAAATTTGCGGCAATGTCCAGGCATAGCCAAATGTATCGGGCGTCCAGGCGACATTGGTTGTGATGCCGAACTTTTCTTTGAAATAGCGCTGCCCGTACAAAATCTGGCGCACAAATGCCTCGCCGGAAGGCAAATTGGAATCGGGTTCGGTCCACATCCCATTGACGATAATCCATTTGCCGGCTGCGACCATCTGTTTGATACGCTCGAATAGATCTGGATAACATTTTTCCATCCATTCATAGCTTTGCGCCTGACTCTGGGCATAGGTGAAATCCGGATGCGCTTCCATCAATTTGATGGCATTTTCGAATGTTTCGCGGCAGACGTCAACCGTCTCCGTCCAGGGCCACAGCCAGGCGAGGTCGATATGCGCGTTGCCCACCAGGTGAATCGTATTGGCTTTGATCTTGTTGCTGGCTTGCGCAATTTGCTGATTCGCCAATCCCAATGCGCGGTCGAATTTTTCCTTTTTTCCGGAAAGCAGGGCTTCGAGCAATTGGGAGCCGGCAATTTCAGGTACATCAAAACCTTCGCGCTGAAGGATTGCGGCATATTCGATGTTGTACTTCAGTTTTAAATAATCGGACGCGACTATTTGCAGCCGGGGCACAATATTTTCGTCATCAGTTTCCTTTTTCGAATAGCTTAAATCGAATGCCAGCCTGTTTTTTGTAATGCCGGCATTGTACGGCTGATACTCATCCAGGTTGATATAATTTAATGCTTTTGATCCAGGGTCAAGCGCGCTTGCCGGTTTATTATTAATATTGAAGCGTTCCACTTCTACTAGCGGCAGGAGCAAGGCAAGCGGCATTCGGGAGAGCAGCTTCGGAATTTCAATTCTTTCACTAACATGAATTTTTTCATCTGTTTCAATAATATCGGAGACGATTTGAATCGGGCTGAAAAAACGCAAGAGCAGATCGTCAGGATTAATTGACAGGGAATAGATTCTTTCCGCAGTATCGGCTTGAAGTTTAAAATCGAGTGTAAGATTTTCGAGTGCCGATTTTGCAGCATCGTCAAACGGCACATAAAATTTGAAATTTCGCTCCAACGGTGCGGTGGAGAGCTTAACGAGTTGTTTTTTCATTTTCGAACCATTCAATTCGATTTGCAGCCTGCTCGCTTTTTGATTTCCGTAATTGAAGACGACGCCCTGGATCACCGCTTCCAATTCGCCCTTTTTTGAGAGCCGCATTTCGGGCGCGAGGCTAATTTCCTTGAGTCGATAATCCGCAGGGATGATGGGCGTCGCGAACGATTCGGGCGGCGTTGCCGGATTATGTGCGGAAAATTCTATGCCGTCAATCGGAGTACCATCCGGATTGACCAATCGCAGCGACAAGCCGAAGCCTCCCCTGCCATTGAACACTTTGCACAAGATACGATTCCAGCCTTCCGCCAGAGCGATTTCGACCTTATCCTGATCCAGGCGCCAACCGCGATAAATATGATTATAATGAACCAGAACACCATTTGCAAAGATCGCCAGCCCGTCGTCGCTGCCCGCCAACAGCAGCACTTTCTGAGATTGGGGGAGTTTTACATATACATGCGCGTAAACGGTTGAATTATCGTAAGGAGTGATTTCCTGGATTTCGAAATCCAGTTGTCCATTAAAGCTCGCAGACATTTTTTGCCAGATTTTCGCGGCTGATACCTGCCCCTCGAAAGGCGCAATATCTGCTTCGCCAATAGCGTAGTCGGTAAAAAGCGGTTGATCCTTTTCCGATTTGAATGAGAATCCCCCGAGAACCAGGAATTCGGATACGATTCCAGCCAATTGAGAAGCGTTCAATTGGGTAGTAACAGGAATAGAAAGACTGAAAATAAGCAGGGATAAAATCAGTTTTTTCATAACTTCTGATCCTTCGTGTAAAAAAAAAATAAATGGTTCATTCTTCGTTCAAGCCCGATTTGATGCTGCAAAAACAAAATATCACTTAACATGTTGACGTGATTTATGAACCGAGATTCTGATCATCATCAGGATAGGACAAAGTCGCTTATCGAATCAGCTTTGCGTTGTAGCAGCAAGCACAATCTGCGCAAAATTCAGCCATTCATTCGCAAGCACGGCTAAATTCATAAAATTACGCGACATTATGCACAGGCGTTCGACCGATTTTGTACGCGACAAAATTATTTTGTTAATGGGGGAGTTTTATATTCGCAACGAGCGTCAGGAAAATCCATGCCGCAATTTGGGCGCTGAAATAGTTTTTTTAACGCATGAATGGTAAACAAGTTCAAAATGAGGCCACAGTTTTGACTCGCACTACGCATTAATTTGTTGAAGAAAGGGAACTCTGAGCAGCAAAAAAAATATAAGGTTGCTGGTAAAATTTTGCTAAAATAAGGCAGCGACTCTCGTTTGCCTGTGCCAGAATTTTGGCTCTTGATGTTCTATTATTATAATGAGGTTATCAATCTCATCAGGTGCGGTAACCTCCGATTCGGTCTTAGGAAGATTGTTCCGGTTGACCGATTTAATCTTGATTTTAATGTCCAAATTTTGTAAAATGGTACTGTCAAAAGCAAGCACTCAACAGTGTTGCCCCCGGCAAATCGCACCGAGTCTGAACGATACAAGTTCGGGGCAGGAATTGATCAATGATTTTTCCGCTAAAAAAAAATTACCAGATTGAATACGCGGTTTCATGGTGAGCTAAAATCATGATAATCGCATTTAAAGCCGGATTTGAATATGCAGAATTTTAGAAAAAAAGACCTTGAAAAAAGCTTCAGAGAATATCTCATCAAAATTGAGGAAATTTTTGATAATAGCACGAAAGAGTTGCAGGAGTCGGAGAAAAAGTATCGCGCCATTGTAGATGAGGCTGCGGATGCAATTGTGCTGCTAAATGATAAAAATATCATTACGTCATGGAACGAAGGCGCGCAGTATATATTTGGGTACAAGGATTTTGAAGCGATCGGGCAGGATATTGATGAACTAATATCCCCGGACGATATTTACATTGAAGGGCGCGAATTATCCAGGAAATTGCTTGGTGGCGAAAAAATACGCTCTTATGAAACCATCCGCTATGCAAAAGGGAAAGTTCCCAGGCACGTAATCATTAGCGCCACGCCGTTGAAAAATGAACGCAACCAGGTGAAAAGCATCGCCTTGATTTATAAGGATATCACTGAATTGCAGCGGGCTCAGGAAAATTTGATCCAATCCGAAAAGCAGGCAACGCTCGGAGTCATTGCCGGCAGTATCGGGCACGAATTGAATAATATCGTGGGCGGCTTGATGGTATATGCCCAGTTGTTGAAAGAAAAACCGGATGACACCGAACGTTCAAAGCAGGTTGCCAATTTGTTTTGCGAAAAGCTCGAAACGATATCGATCCATGCCAAAAACCTGCTTTCGCTGAGCAAGCCCGTTAAGCCGGAAATGTCGTACCTGGCGATTGAAGATGTTCTGAAGCAGACGACGGAAACCCTTGTCATCAGCGGCGTTCTAAAACGTTTTGAAATAAGCTATGAAATTCGAAATGATTTGCCAGCTTTATGCGCCGACAGGAATTTGCTGGAACAGGTCATCCGGAATCTAGAAATCAATGCTGCACAGGCAATGGGGCAGGTTGGTGTATTGACAATCGGCGCACATCGATCTGAAAATCATCAATATCTGGAATTTTATATCCGGGACACTGGTCCGGGCATCAGCGATGAAATTCAACACAAAATTTTTGATAAATTTTTCACCACAAAATCAGCCGGTCAGGGCACAGGATTAGGATTGCCGATCATCAAACAAATAATCGAGCAACATAGCGGGTATATCCGATTCAAAACAGCCATCGGTCAGGGTACTACGTTTTTTGTTGGCATTCCGGTGATGCGCCCGGGAGAATCCTGATGATCGTGGTTGATTATACCTGTGCGGTTTCCGGCGAACGGCTGACCGAAGTGATTCTGTGTCCCGTTTCTGTCCGCAGCCATCTCGATTCAATTGCAAGTAAAAATCCAGCCATTCCGGAATAAATTGTCATAGACATGAAAGTATTCCGAAACAGCATCAATTATAGCTAGCAAAAATTACCCATAACAAAAATCGATCATCAAAAATAATCCAAACTGAACAGTATAGCACCATGCAAAATTGTATGTTTACTGTGTCATGAAATGTAACAACAATTTTACATTATTTTCGAGATTGCCTTTGTTGGGTTACATTTTTCATTTTCATCAGCGCTTTGATTTTTCTTCCTCATCGGCTTGACAAGATCCGCATAATCAAACTAGTTTTATGAAATAGAATATCTGTTTATTATATACTCAATTTTATTTCGACAAACAGCGAAGCCAAAGTGACTATATTTTTTTAAGTGACTAATTATAAAATGTTTAATAAAATATGTCGTGCCGCTTGAGGCTTCAAATTTTCGGTGTTAGAAAACGACGGATTCATCAAAAATTATTCGCCCGATAGACGCATTAAGCGACGCGCTCGGGTGGCGTAATTACCAACGGTTGCTGGCATGTATACCAATAAGCAGTTCCGCATAACCATTCTCATCATCGGATTAAACCGGCATGTGCCAAACGCACCTCGGCGGAGGTTTTCTCGACAAAAAACTTCCTGCAATGGCATAAATGTTGCTAGAAGACATGCGCGAATAGTAGAAGGGGGAAAATAGACTCAAAAGTGATGGGTACTAGTGTGAAGACAACTAGAGCACGTGCAGCCAGAATCCTGCTTTTGGGGGACCATATTTCAAGAAATCAATCGGTTTTAAACAATCTCAGAGAAAGGCATAACGTTATTACATCCAACGGTGAGCGGGAGTTAGGGAATTATCTGGAAGGTCAATCGATCGATTTAATCGTACTTGAGATAAGTGAATCGCCCTCAGAGCCTCTTACCGCTTTGCAGCTTATTAAACAACAAAAGCCAGCATTGAAGGTGATTGTAATTAATAATGGACAGTCGATTGACGTCGTCGCAAAGGCATTTAAGTATGGTGCAATTGATTTTTTTAAAACCCCTGTAAATGTCCCGCTTTTTTGCGAACGAATCGATGCCTTGATCCGAAAACATTAACCTTATTCTATTTTGAAAAAAAGGAAAATAATGCAAGTCCCGGGCATTAAAAATTGCTTGCCATGCTCTTGCCCCCCATGCCTGGGATTTGCTTTTTCCGATTTTTCATTTTTTTAAATATAACTTAGCTATTTTTCAACCAGGGTTATTCTAAACGTGCCACCAACTGATTCGTATGCTGGAGAACGGAAACGCGTATGGGAAGCATCTTTGATTTGAGCGATGATGCAATCGCTTCTTTATTTTCTGATGAGAACGTTTCGCAGCTTATGTTAGGGAATATCGGGATTTATTGCAATGATAACGGTTGGTTCAAACGAGCTAAATTAATGTTTGAGGAATCACTGAAAATGAATAACAATTTAGCACTAAAAGAACATCCTGAACCAATCCTGAGCCATTCGTAGTGGCAGGCTGCCATTTTTTTTACAAATTGCTATTTTATACAAAAAGACACGGAGGCTCGATAAGCTCCAAAAAATAATCTCCTCAGATTGCACAACTTGCTTTTGCATCAGTAGGAAAAAAAACGAAAGCTCTTTTGCTTTCGTTTTTTTTTTGCTCTCACCGATACCGATAGGGAAAAATAAAGAAATTTTAAAATCTACCGATTGAAAGAGAGAACCTGAGGAGCCGCCTGGCATAAATTTTGTCAATTTGACCCCTAAAAATCGATAGCCCGGAGGGTCAAATGGTTCGTTCAAGAAGTTTCTTCAATAGAAATGTAATCGGCTTTTGCCAGGAGCTATTCTAATATATTTTGAATTCTATAACTATTTATAATTATTGTTAATATAACATGCAATCAAATGCTTTCTCAAATGCATTATTTCTCAATCTAAAACAGAATTAATCCAAAACTGAAAACCGGCTGGCACAGGGCAATCAATATTGTTGCGGATTCTTGAGCTTGTTTCAAGGTGTAACACGGTTTACTGAAAAAGGGGCAGAATTATGGAAAATGTAGAACTCATCGATGATGTGCTTGTTGAACCGATTATTTCCTATTCGAAACGACATGGATTAACAAAATTGTATCATCCCAATCCTAAAATTGTACTGCAAAGGATGGAGCTGTATCGTGGCTTGAAAATACTGGATGTGGGCTGTGGAACTGGTGTGCTGTTATACGCAATTGCCAAATTAATCGGCACTTGCGAATTACACGGTATCGATGTGAATGAAAATGCAATTCGACGTGCACAAAAGCGCGCGAGTGCTAAAATTGAATTCAGGGTCGCTGATGCGGCAAGGTTGCCTTTCACAAATGATTATTTCGATTATACAATTTGCTCCAATGCATTTTATTATTTCAAGAACAAAAATCGGGCGCTTATCGAAATCAATCGCGTGCTTAAACCCGGCGGAAGGGCTTTAATCCTGGAAGGAATCGGGCGAATGGACTATAAGCAAAAACTCGATAAAATCATGCGGCAGTCCCCTTTCATCAAATTTTCCCGGAAGTTTATCGAACGAACAGCGATTTTGCAAAAAAGCTATCTGATTTCGGCTGTCAAATAGAAACCTGTTCGACCAAATTAGAATCAGTCAAGCTATTTCTCGATTATGAAATGAGGCGGCACTAATCCCTGCCGGCTAAGGAAGGTTCGTTTGCCAGGAAGTGGTATTGACGCGCGTTTGTTTGGCAGGTGCGCTGGAGAATGACAGGATTGAATCCAGAAGCGTGGGGGTATGCTTCTTATTGGTATCAACCACGGCAACGTTAATTTCAGGCTGATGAAAATCCAATCCATTCTGTTCATGAAATTTGACGAATTTATAAATCGACACCCCGATCATCACCATCACCGCAAGACCGATAATCGAACGTCGCAGCGTGATATAATGCCTCAAAAAACCCAATTGCGATAGCTTCTTCCGAACCAGGTAGCTTCGTTTTAGTACCACACGTTCCCTGAGTAGGCGATGCAAGTCGCTTGAAGGCGTAATTTCCCCCCAGCTATCCAATTGGTCAAACACTTCCGAATATTGGCAGTATATGCTATTGCATGTTGGACAGATATCCAAATGGTGCCGTACTTTCCGATTTTCTGCAGAGGAAAGTTCATTGTTTACAAATGCGTAGAGCGAAGCTTGAATTGAACTGCAATCGATTTTCATGTTGTTATTCCTGGATGAGGATTAGCCTTAAATTTTCAATTGCGTAATGCAGCCGTGATTTAATGGTCCCAACCGGGCAGCCTGAAATTTCAGCAATTTCCGGATATGTCAGGTTTTGGTAATATTTTAAGATTAAAGCCGCCTGTTGTTCCGCTGGAAGTTGCGCCAGCGCTTGCCGGATTTCAATCTTTGCCTCGATCTGATTCAATTGCCGGTCATTGGTCACCTGATTTTTCGGCAAAGATTCAGCAATCCGAACCGCATGCTCCCGGCGCTTTTTTCTGTTTCGGATATCATTCAGGCAGCGATTCATTGCCACGCGATACAGCCAGATTTTGAAGCGCGCTTTATTTTGATATATTTCCGGCATCTCGAGCAATTTGATAAAAATATCCTGGAAAAGATCTTCCGCACGATGTTCATCATGCAACATGCGCATCATAAAATTCACCAGGCTCCTGCTATAGCGGTGGTAAAGCGCTTCGAACGCATTGACATCACCAGCCTGAAATAAGCTGACCAATTTTTCATCCGGTGTGGAATTCATCCGGTTCCTTGTTTGGATTAAGTATTGCTCTGTGTGAAAAATATTTTAGTAAGCTGGCTAATTTGCCTGTCGGCACCGAACGCCGATAGTCGTTGCGCTCAGAATAAATGGCGTATTCCCGACAGACGCTATTTCTGCCCGGAGCTGCTTTTCGATTCGATCAATCCTTCAATCCGTGTCAACATTGCTGCATTTTGATCCGATTTGAATCGTTTGGCAAATGAAAGATAACGCTCTGCCTGCTGAAGGTTATGTTTGTCAATTTCATGATAAGCCAATTTCAACAACAGCGATGAATAATTTGTCGCCAGGCTGGCAACAAATGGCTCTGCCTGTGCTTCAAGGCACCCCGTCCTGTCAAACGGTCCTTCAAATGTATAAGTTTCGTGGAAGTACTTATGGATTAGTGCATAATCGGATGCATCCTCCGCTGCCTCCGGGCGAAGGCGTTTAACCAAACCTTCCAATTCAAAATTTTTCTCGGGAAACAGTAAATTTTGGTCGGCTACAGTGACCGCAAAATAAAGCGATCGCTGCCAGCGATTATTCTTCACCACGTCAAGAAGTATTTGATCTTGAACCCGCAGCCACGGCTTATCATCCAAAGGAACCCGAATTCCCAGACACTCAATAGCCTTGTTTGCGCCGATTTTCTGAATATGCAGCGCATCAATTTGAGCATCGTTCAAACTGGTTGGCAGTTGGTATGCAGATTTGAAATATTTGATCATCTCAGGCAAATTAAACAGCGACAGGTTGATGATCGCGATATCCCTGCGATAATTTTCAACCTCTTGCAGGTAGAGCGCTGGAAAGGTGTCCAAGTCGCCGTTGGTGAATAGCAGCGAATTTTCAGGTACGGAACGAAGAATGTTTTTATTGAAATTTATAAAAAATTCAACGCTTCTTGAATCCTGGTAATATAGGTGTATCTCCTGATACCATAAATTCGCGATCTTTTTTCGCACCTGCGGATCGGCTATTTTCTTAAATAGTACAGACCAGTTGAATTTTTCAAAATTAAGAAAAGCCTCGATGCTCCTGAAAACATCCCTGCTTCTGGGGAGTTCAAAGTGCGTTAACTCAAACGGGACGCGTTCGATGGGTGTCAATCGCGAGCTTTCGAGAGCCACATAACCATCGCCCAGCCCTGGCAGCAATTCGGGGATATCTTGAATCTCCTCACCAGCGAATTTGAAATGGATCGGATTGATTCCACTGAACGCCTCAATTCGGATTGAATCATCCGAATGTTTCGAATGATTTTCATTTGTGATACGAATCGCCTCGCTGTTGGGAGTCAAATCGACTTTGCTTTCGCCCAATGCGTCATGATAGAACCAGAGCTGGTGCAGTTTCACCGAACTTGTTGCCATCTGATTCGGAACCATCAGCTTCTCCGCCAACGCTGAAAGCGTCGCTGCATCAGTCATTTTGCTGGCACGAAATGGCGTCCCCAGGCACACGATTAGCTTGTCAATATCATTCTGGTACAACGCATCCTGACCATAATAAACATTCGCAATCAACCCCCCGACACCTTGCGCCACGATATTGAATTTGAAGCCTCCGATAGTCTGGTGCAGCCGGCGAAGTTCTTCAGCCAGAAATTTTGCTGATTGCTCGATTCGTTGACCGGGGGGATAGTCGTATTGTATTAAATTGTAGCCTCTGGCAGTGAAATAATTGATCAAGTCCGACCACGTTTCCGCCGATGTCGCGCATTCCGGGATGAGCAGCAAATATTTTTTATTTTCCGCCATCGGATTTTCGAGCACACTTAGTCCGTACGGTTCGGGTTGACAGACTACCTGGTATTCGCCCGAATGCGAGATGGCAACATCCACACAGTGTTTCTCAGGCTGCACGATTGACCGGGGCAGGCGAATCCAGTGGATGCCGTTGAAATAGGCAGCGTGGATATACTGCTTAGGATTCTGAAGCGTTTCCGGCAATGCTGCCGGATCGTATTCGAGTGTAACCCTCATCGGAAATTCACCCGCTGCAACTAATTTTTTCGGTCCGATTGGGATAATTCCGGCAAAGCCGTTAAATGCCGCGATTAGCAGACTAAGACCGATTGCTATCGATAATTTCATTTTTTCACCTCGATTATTGGTTTGCCGTCGCAAAGCTATTTAGCAATAGTTCACCAGCATTAATTATTTTTGCTCCCAGAACCAGGATTAACTCTACTTATTTGGGCTTGTTTTATAATATTTTGCCGGAAGCTGGCATTCTGGAAGAATCTTGTGGCGGTTATGCGCGATGTAGAAAATTTACATCTTATTACAAAACAAAAAAGATTCCTCCTGAATGACCTCGGCGCACCATTTTTACTCAAAGTGAGTAAATTATGGCGCAATAGCTCATCACCGTGCCTTTTTTGATTTCAGAATAAGGACTAACGATATGCGATTTGCGAAGGTTTAAATTAGCAAATCAATAATTGCTAATCTTCAGGAGGTGGGATAAAATAAGCTACCCATTTAAATTTCTTCAGTGGCTATCGATCAAAATTATTTTTAAGCAAAATGTTCAGCTTATTTTATCCCACCTCCTTAACAACACGCCAAATTGCAAAAGGGTTCAATGCGCACAAATCACAGCGATTTCCTTCAGCAGCGGCTGTCTGTAAACCGGGGAATCTCATTCAATCGCTGAAATCATTCATCGCGGCGGTTCAGTTTTGCCATAAAATAAATGCTTGATTCAAGGTCATATTTTTTATATATTGAAACATTTAATTCATCGATTAGCACTCGGAGGGTTCGGAAAAACAGAGGAGGATTTATGGCAGAAACGAAACCCCAGGGCTTGCCCTCAAATGCATATACACCGCTGAAACCGGGGGAGAAATACATGCCTTATGTGCCAGCATCCAAAACACTCCCCGAAATAACCGTTCGATCTGTCATCTGGGGCGTGATAATGGCAATTGTTTTCTCGTTCGGTGCCGCCTACCTTGGATTGAAAATCGGGCAGGTTTTCGAAGCGGCAATTCCCATCGCCATACTCGCGGTTGGATTGTCGCGCATTTACAAGCGAAAAAACTCAATTCTGGAAAACGTCATCATCCAGTCAATTGGCTCTGCATCAGGGGTGGTTGTCGCCGGCGGAATTTTCGTCATACCGGCTTTTTACATTTTGAATTTGCAGCACGAAATCACGCTATTTCACACATTTCTGGCAGCTTTCATCGGTGGTTCAATCGGTATTTTGTTCTTGATCCCCATGCGCCGTTATTTTGTCGCGGAGCAGCACGGATTGCTCCCGTTTCCTGAAGCCACTGCTACCACTGAGATTTTAACCAGTGGTGAAACCGGTGGCGGACAGGCGAAAACGCTCATCTTCAGCATGCTCATCGGCGGGGTGTATGACTTTTTAGCCGATGTCATGCATGTCTGGAATTTTCATCTCGCCTCTGCCTATCGCGTGGTAGCGGAGGGTGTGATGCACTGGAAGTCGCAGCTTTTCGGTTCTGTCGGTGGTTATCTCGGTGAAAAATTCCGGCTGGTCTGGAAAATGGATGCCCTGAGCGCGATCTTTGGGCTGGGCTACATCGTCGGGCTCAAATATTCGGCTATCATCGCTGCCGGATCAGTTCTCTCGTTTCTGGTGCTCGTGCCGGCAGTGTACTTTTTCGGGCAGCATATCAACGTGATCATTCCCCCTGAAACCGAAACACTCATCAAAGATATGACCGAGACTGAAATCTTCAAAATTTATGTCCAGAAAATCGGTATCGGCGCGATTGCGATGGCAGGCATTCTGGGCATTATTAAATCATCAAAAGTGATTTTTAAATCTTTCTCAATCGGATTCAAGCAATTGCTGGGTGGTCATCACGAGATGGGGAGCGAACGCACGGACAAAGATATCAGCATGAAAGCGATGCTGGCACTCGTCGGTTTGTTCGTTTTGCTGATGGCGGTCTTTTTCATCTGGGTTTCAGGTCCCAAGTTGGGATTGGTGGGATTGCTCATTGTCCTTTTGCTGGCGTTCCTGTTTACCACCGTTGCCGCTTACGCCATTGCGATTGTAGGAACCAATCCTGTTTCGGGCATGACCCTAATTACCCTCATCGTTACCAGCCTGGTGCTTTCGGCGATGATTCCGGCAGGAGAGGAGACAAAGGGTATGATTATCGCGCTCATAATGGGCTGTGTCGTTTGCACGGCACTCTCGATGTCCGGCGCTTTTGTCTCTGATTTGAAAATTGGATACTGGTTTGGCGCCACCCCGCAGGCGCAGCAGCGATGGAAATTTTTAGGCGCGTTTGTATCGGCGATCTCAGTGGGTTTGGCGATTCTGATCATTCATAACGCGTACGGATTCATCCTTGCCGATGGCACCTCTAATCCCAATGTTGCCGCTCCGCAGGGCAATTTGATGGCAACCGTGATCAAAAGCCTGATGTCCGATCCCGCGGGTCAACCGTGGATTTTATATGGAATCGGCGCGCTTATCGCGATCATGCTGGAGATGAGTGGCGTTCCACCACTGGCGTTCGCCCTGGGCATGTATCTGCCGATTCAGCTCAATATGCCGTTACTCGCCGGCGGTTTTATGTCCTGGCTGGTCATCCGCAGCAGCAAGAAAGAAGAGGTTAGCAAAGCCCGACGAGAACGCGGCACACTCATCGCATCGGGATTCATTGCAGGCGGCGCACTGATGGGGATGCTCGGTGCCGTTCTGAATCTCGATCAGATAGGAACACCGGCTAGATTCATCAGTATCGGCGTGCCTTTCAAGCCCGATGATGCCGGACGTCTGGCTCCGGACGTTACTCAGGCAGCAACCTATTTCCAGGAATATGGGCAGGTTATTGCCATTTTGACATTTATCGGGCTGGCTTTATATCTTTATTATAGCGCCAAACAGGCTGCAAAAGAATAATTGCAGAATAAATACGTAGCGCAAGATAATTTCTTGCGCTACATTTTATAATCCGAAAAAAAATAACGCGAGCAAAACCATGATTATCAAACATCCGGCAGACATTCGATACGAGGACATGACCGGATACAAGAATGTAAAGAAGCAAATCCTGATTGGACCGGCAGACGGTTCCGAAGAAATTGTTATGCGATATTTCAGCGTCGAACCTGGTGGCGCAACGCCATATCATCAACATGATTTCCCGCATTTGGTGAAAATTGAAAAAGGGCAGGGCGTGGCAATTGATGCTGATCGCCGGGAGCATCCTCTAAGTGCCGGTCAACTGGTATATCTCCACGATAATGAAATTCACGGTTTCAAAAACACAGGCAGCATTCCATTTGATTTTATATGTATCGTCCCTCGCAGAGGTGAAGCATAATATAAAACCGATAGTTCAATGAAAAAATACGTGCATGGCTACTCCGAACGAGAAACACAGCGTTTGAACGAACAATCCGGAATACTCGAACAACTCCTGCATTCCGGCACGGTTTACGGGCAGGGTGAAAGTGTTCTGGAAGCCGGCTGTGGCGTCGGAGCGCAGACGGTTATTCTTTGCGGAAGAAATCCGGAGTGCCGCCTTAAATCGATTGATATTTCTGCCCAATCACTGGCTAAGGCACAGGCAAATGCCGATGCCCACAATGCAAAAAACGTCACCTTTCAACAAGCCGATATCCTGAACCTTCCTTTCGCAGCCGAAAGTTTCGATCACGTTTTCGTCTGTTTTGTACTCGAACATGTCGATGACCCGCAAAAAGCACTCGGTAACCTGAAATACGTACTCAAGCCCGGCGGAACTCTCACTGTCATCGAAGGCGACCACGGCTCCTGTTTTTGGCATCCTGAAACGAAAGCGTCTCTGGATGTATGGCATTCAATGATACAGGTGCAACAACGAATCGGTCATGATCCGCTGATCGGTCGCAAACTGTATCCCTTGCTCCGGCAAGCCGGATTCATCATTCAAGACGTATCTCCGCGCTGGGTTTATACTGATGCACTCAGACCAGATCTCATGCACGGCGTGCTGGATCAGATCATCGTACCAATGACGAATACCGCCCGCGAGCAAGCGCTGCAGTTAAGCTTGATCGATGAAACCACGTGGGAAAAAGGCATTGCCGATCTGGCGCGATCAGGAACGCCGCCCGATGGTACATTCTTTTATACCTGGTTCAAGGCGACTGGCACAAAATAAAGTGATGCTTGAGTAGTTCTCGATCTGTCATATCGTCTTCAGAGCTTTGACGTTTTTGAAAAGAGCCAGAATTTCATCCGGAGTGCATCGTCTTTGTCGATGCAAGATGCAGGGCTGATTGTGAATAGCCTGTAGAAACTTTATTAATACGGATAAAGCATCAACTATCTGAATTGATAGAAAACTTTCAAGGAGTCGCTTGATGATCCGCTATCGACATCATGAACCCATTCTGCTGGCTGATAAAGCGTGGGAACTCAACGGATTGATGACCGCGGTAACCGTGTTGAATGAGCCGGACAAAGACGCTCTGAGGATGTATTACCTGGTTCGATTTCAGGCTGAGCCATTGAAGAGCGTCCTTTGCGTCGCCGATTCAGATGACGGATTCGAATGGCAAAAACCGGATCTGGGCGACGGTACCAATATCGTGATGCGCAGTTCCGGATTTCATCCTGCATGGGGCATGTTCAGCCCGAAATCGATCCTTCACGATCGAGCCGAAGCGAATCCCGAACAGCGTTGGAAAATGCTCTATTGGGATCGCCCGGCGGAAAATTCGCCACCCGGGATGTGCCTGGCGATTAGTCCGGATGGACTTCGCTGGCGCCCCGTTTCTGACCGCCCAATCATCACCGGCGCGAATGATGCCGGTTCACTGCTTCAAACAAAGCCTGGGAGCATCTCTCCCTTGCGAAAAGGACCTTTTCTGATTTATCAGCAAACATGGAAATACAATCCCGGCTTGCCGCAGGCACGTGATAATCTCAAGCGAATTCATCGCAGAATTTCGCTCTGGACTTGCGCCAATTTTTTCGATGACTGGATCGGCCCGATTACGGTGCTGGAACCTGATGCCGCTGATGCACCCGATCTGCAATTTTATAATCTCACTGTTTTCCGAACGCAGACTGGCTATGGGGGCTTGCTCGCCTGCCATCACACCGGGGATCAAACGATGGATGTGCAATGGGTGCGAAGCGCGGACGGGTGGCTTTGGCATCGCGCCAATGACCGCCAACCGATTCTTCCGCTGGGTGAAAAAGGGCGATTCGATTGCGGGATGGCGTACGCGGTTTCGCCGCCGGTTAAATTCAAAGAAAAAGTCTTGCTCTTTTATAACGGGCGCGCTACGGTGCACGATGGCAATCTTCACTATCCGGACCAGCCGCGCCCGAATCCGGAAAAAGGCATCAGCGTGGCGGAAATGAGTGATGATTTATTGATTTGATTCGAAATGCACTATCAGAACAAGGCTTAAATTTTTAATATAAAAAGTGTTAGTTTGGCTGGTAATGTATCAGTCATCGGAAGGTGGCTATTTAAAAAGCTATGAAAATCTTGAATGATGCGGCACATAAAGGCGCCGCACTCCTCGGAGGGTGAAAAATGAAAGATCTACTATCACATCGAATCAAAATGGTTTCGAGCGCAATTTCGCTCATGCTGATTTTGATCTTGCTGGGTTTTACAGGCTGCGGCTCGGGAGATGAAACCCGATGGCTCACCTATCGCCATGATAATCAGCGCAGCGCAATCACCTCGGCACATCTCAATGCTCCGTTGTCGTTGCGCTGGATTTATACACCGAAGCATCCTCCGGCTATCGCCTGGATGGAACCATCTGAAGAAATCCCGCGATCACACTTCGATAACGCCTACCACGTGAGTGTCGCCGACGGAATGGTCTATTGGGGTTCCTCGGTGGATAATAAGGTGGTTGCGCTCGATCTTGATACGGGGCAGGAGGTATGGCATTTTTTCACCGGCGGTCCCGTACGTCTCGCACCAACGGTTTGGGAACATCGGGTGTATGTTGGCTCGGATGACGGCTATGTATACTGCCTGAATGCCCGGAACGGAAAATTGCACTGGAAATATCGACCGGGACCGAGCGATGAAAAAGCTCTCGGAAACGGTCGCATGATATCGTTGTGGCCCATCCGCACGAGCATATTGGTTGATGCCGGCATCGCGTATTTTGGGGCGGGCGTATTTCCGTATGAGGGCATTTACATCTGCGCGTTAAATGCTGAAAATGGGGATATTGTCTGGAAAAACGATACAATCGGTGATATGGCACACGAACTGGCGTATGGCGGTATGACGCCCCAGGGTTACCTGATCGCTTCGCGCGATGTTCTCTACGTGCCTTCAGGCAGGGCAATGCCGGCTGCATTTGATCGACACTCAGGGCAATTTCTCAAGTTTTTCTCGCCCGGCAGCAAAGTCGGCGGCACCTGGGGTCTTCTCGCTGAGGAGGAACTAATTGTCGGCGTTGACCGCTCAGGTGTCCCGGCAAAGGTTGCATATAGCAGCGAAACCGGTGAGCGCCGCGATGACGCATTCGCTTCATTCGATGGCATTGATCTCGCATTGACAACGGAGTACGTGTTTATCCTGACCGGTGACGGGCTCAATTGTGTCGATCGAAAAAAGTTTGAAGCCAACCAGCCCAAAATTATCGACATTCAGAACAAGCTCGATAAGCTGCCTGCCATGATAAAACAACTGCGACGCAAACTTGAACTCGCAAGTCAAAATTCAAATATAGATATCGAAAATGAACTGACGCGCCTTACATATCAAAAAGACAGCCTCTCGGCAAAAGAAGCGGAACTCCGCGACGCAGCAATTAAATGGCACGTTCCTGCAAAAGGCTTCAACACCTTAATGTTGACGGATGAATTGGCTTTCATCGGCGGAGATGCGGTGGTACTCGGCATTCGCAGGGATACGGGCGAAAAAGTCTGGCAGGAAACGCTCTCAGGGAGGTCTCTCGGGCTGGCTGCGGTTGAAGGCAGGCTGCTCGTAAGCTCATCGAATGGGCAAATTTGCTGTTTCAGCGAAGACAGGATCGATCATCCCGCAAGCGTTGGATCGCAAAGTGAACCTATCCCTGCTGAAGTAGATGAGCGCGCAGCGATTTGCCAAAGCGCCGCCGCATCGATCCTCGAAACCACAGGCATCGAATCCGGGTATTGCCTGGTAATCGGCGCCGGAATTGGACGTCTGGCTACTGAACTGGCGAAACAAAGCCAGCAGACTGCTGATGGATTGAAAATTATCGGGATTGAAGATGATCCCGAAGCGGTTCAGTATGCAAAAGAGCGCCTTGATTCCGCCGGAATATATGGCGAACGACTGGTGATCGAGAATTGGCGACTCGCCGATCTGCCGGATTATTTCGCCAACCTGATCGTTTCCGAGGAATTGCTTTTCTCCGGCGATACGCTTTATTCCGGCGAGGAGCTATTGCGCGTGCTGAAACCGGCTGGCGGCGTCGTTTGCATGCGTCCGAAGGCTGAAGCTTCTTCCGGGAGCAACCATGCTGCGTTAAATGCATTAAAGCAATGGCTGGCAATTCCCGGTGAAGCAGCCCCGGAAATCCTGGAAAAAAGCAGTCTGGTGAAATTTACGAGGGGGGAATTAGCGGGTGCCGGTGGCTGGACGCACCAGTATGCTGATCCGCAAAATACGCTGTGCTCGGATGATGCACTATTGACCTGTCCCCTGGGCGTGCTCTGGTTCGGCGAACCCGGACCGGATCGCATCGTGGATCGCCATGCAAAAGCAGTGGCGCCGGTTGCCATGAACGGACGACTGATCTTGCAGGGCGAAAATGTAATCATGGCGTACGATGCGTATAATGGCACCTGCCTCTGGAAACGCGAGATTCCGGGCGCTGTCCGCGTACGTGCCGATGTAGATGGCGGCAATTTGGCGCTGACCGAAAACGGATTGTATGTCGCTGCCTTCGATAAATGTTATCGCCTGAATCCGGCGACCGGTGAAACGGTTCGAACCTATAATCTGCCGCCTTCGCCGGATGGAAAGCCGCGCCGCTGGGGATATATCGCGTGTGTCGGCAATACCTTGTTTGGAAGTGCTGCGGAGCCGCTGGCACAAGAATATGATGCGCTCTGGACGCAATCTGTTGCCAATGATTCAACATGGAAAAATAAAGAAGACATTCCGACTGAATTGGTGCCGGGCTATGAATTTTTTATCGAAGAAAACTACGATCAGCCAGGTGACTTTGCGCGCCATTCCTTTCAGCAGGATGGCGTGCGATGGTGTCTCATGACTGAATTCCCTGCCGGGTCCGGCGGGATAAGCGGACAGGTGCCTCCGACCGAGCGCCTGATGATCAGTGATGCCTTTTTCGCATTGGACACGGAAACCGGCAGGCAACGATGGCTCTATCGGGGATCCCGGATAGCTCATATCACGATTTCTATCGGCGATGGCAATATCTTTTTCGCCGAAACCGCCATCACAAACACACAGAAAGCTGAAGCGCTGAATTACCGGCAATCCCTCCTTCAAAAAGGCAGTTGGGAAGATTTTGAAGTTCAGGTTCCACCGGAAGATATGGATGTGCGGCTTATTGTTGCCCTCGATGCACATACCGGGCAAAAACTCTGGCAGAAGCCGCTGGATTTGACAGGTTGCGGCGGCGATGCGGTCGCTTCGGGGTATCGCAATGGCGTGCTGCTGTTTTTCGGAAGTTTCGGACTGCACGACAAATGGCGCTTCCCGGCTGGTCAATTGCGGTGGCATCGTGTGACTGCCATGTCCACTAAGACCCGCGAGGTGCTCTGGTCGCGCCCGCTCAATTACATGACCCGACCGCTCATTCTGGATGATTTGGTGATCATCGAACCCCGCGCGTGCGATTTATTCACGGGCAAAACCAAAATGCGAACGCATCCGGTTACCGGTCAAACCGTTCCCTGGGAATTTTACCGCCCCGGTCATACATGCGCTTCGACGGCTGCCACGCAAACCGGCTTGTTTTATCGATCGTACAATGCTGCTTTTTACGATCTTGCGCGCGATCAGGGACTGACCTATTTCGGCGCCATTCGACCCGGCTGCTGGATCAATATGATTCCGGCAAACGGACTGCTGCTGTTTCCGGAAGCCAGCTCCGGTTGTACCTGCTCGTTTCCGATTAAATCGACTGTCGTATTAAAATCCCAGTCACCGGAGCGTGCCGGGGATTGGGCGGTTTATATCACCCATGGCGCGATGACGCCCGTGAAACATCTGGCAATCAATCTCGGCGCACCGGGCGACCGCAAAGACGCGGGGGGCACAATTTGGCTGGGATATCCGCGTCCCAATACCAATTATGGCGTGAAATTCGAGCTGCAGGAAGTGGTAACCAAAGGCATGGGTTATTTCAGCAAAGATATTCGATCCTCAAAAATAAAAGGCACGGAAACGACGTGGCTGTTCGATTCCGGCTGCCTCGGACTTAAAGAATGCCGACTGCCGCTCATTGACGATGGCTGGGGTGAAAAACCGGGGGTGTACACGGTTCGACTCGGTTTTGCGGCTCCTGTCGGCGACCGCGAAGGCGAGCGAGTTTTCGATATCAAACTTCAGGATGCGGTGGTTCTGGAAAATTTCGACATCTTGAAGGTTGCCGGTGTACAAAACAGATCCGTCATCAAAGAATTTAATGGCATTCCTGTGAACAATTCGCTACGCCTTGAGCTGGTTTCGCAAGTCAGTGATCCCGCTGTAGCGCAGGCGCCGCTCATCAATTTTATCGAAGTAATCCGCGAAGATGACATCCCGATCGCGCAAGCCGCACGCGAAACCAGGCTGCTCGGCATGAATGAGGCGCAGCGGCTTTTGGAGCAGGCTGATGTTGCCCTGGCTGGAAAGAATGAAAACCAGGCACTACAGAATTATCATGCCGTATTTGGAGGCGCCCCCAACCTCGCTTTGAAAAACGACGCTTTGGAAGGCATGATCAAAATCGGCAGCCTTGAATCGATGAAAAAAATTGCACCTTATTCAAAAGATCCGTCGCCGGTTCTATGGGAATATACCGGACCTGATCCCGCAATTGTCAATGGGACAACCAGGTTGAGCATCGCTGTTGCCAACAATCTTGCCGCCAGCGAACCAGCTAGGGCGCTGAATATGTTGAAAGGCGCGCTCAAATTAGCCGGAAACCTGGAAGTTCGTCAATTGGCAGTGAGCAGTCTTGAAAAACTCGGTTACTTGATCGATGTCAAAGCGGCGCGGGAAGGCTTTATCACCCACTGGCAGCTTGTCGGTCCGTTTCCGTGGAATGAAAAAGACAATACGTATAAATACCCGCACGTGAGTGAGCCAAACGTGGATCTCGAAGCGGCTTACCAGTCTAGAGGAAAAACATTAGCCTGGCAATCGTATATCAGCGAACAGCCGATGGTTGATCTGGCAAAAATCATCAGCTCCGATGAATATATTGCCGCCTACGCCTATTCAGAGATCGAACTGCCCGAAGAAAAGCAACTGTATATCAAAATAGGCAGCAATGACGGGTTTGAAGCGTGGTTCAACGGCGTGGCGATCGGGTATTTTGATGGTGGCAGAGGATGGGAGCCGGATCAGAATATCTATAAAGTCAACGGAAAAAAAGGCAAAAACCAGGTTCTGGTCAAAATTACCCAATTAGGCAGCAAATGGGGTTTCAGCGTCAGGGTGACGGACAAGGGGAATCAACCGCTATGATGGGAGCCGCCCTGGGGCATTACTTCGATTTCAGGTGCGATCTGTCGGATGGTGCTTGCTCATCAAAAGCTAAACCTTTCTGCCCACGAAACCCGCGAAAATCACGAAAAAGATAAGACACTGTTTCATTGATATTTGAAAAAAATATTTTAGTGTATTCTGTGTATTTCGTGGATATGGTTCCATACTGCACCATTTCATAGTGTTATTGTTTTTTAGTGAGTTATGATAGTACACTCTGATGTTATCAGAAATCA
>JAFGMA010000091.1 GCA_016927835.1 Candidatus Zhuqueibacterota bacterium
CCTAATAAAACGGCTGAGATTGCTTCGTCGCAAAAAACGCTCCTCGCAATGACAGCTCAAAGGTAGTTCTCGGACAGACACTAAATAAACGATTGACTTTTGCGGGAAAAAATCGTATTATCATCCCTTTATAAACTCTTATGCTGTGGAATCTTTTGGGTTTAAATTAACGGAGAATTGAAATATGATAAACGTAGCGATGATCGGCGCTGGCAGTGTGGGATTCACCCGCAGGCTGATGATGGATATTCTTGCGGTTGAAGAATTGCAGGATACGGTTTTCCGGTTCACCGATATCGATGAAGAGCGGTTGGACATGGTAACCGAATTGTGCTGGAAATTAATAAAAGACAACAATCTGCCGGCAAAAATCGAAAGCAGTCTGGATCGAAAGAAAATGCTCGAGGGATGCGACTATGTTTTCAGCATGGTTCGCGTGGGCATGCTGGAAGCGTTTGCCAAAGATATTGAAATTCCCTTGAAATACGGGGTTGATCAGTGCGTGGGCGATACGCTCGGACCCGGCGGTATTTTTTATACGCTGCGTACGATTCCGGTGCTGCTGGATTTTTGCGCTGACATGCGGGAGGTTTGTCCGGACGCATTGTTTTTGAATTATTCAAATCCGATGGCGATGAATTCCTGGGGAGTGTTCCGCGAGGGCGGCGTGCGCTATGTCGGGCTTTGTCATGGTGTTCAGGGCGCGCACCACGATATCGCCAAAGCCCTGAATCTGCCTGCCGAAGAAGTTGATTACACCGCTGCCGGCATTAATCACCAGACCTGGTTCATCAAAGTGAGCCACAAAGGTGTGGATATGCTGCCAAAACTGCTTGAGGCGTTTGAGAGCAATCCTGATTTGCGCGAGCGCGAACCGGTTCGCATCGATATTTTGCGGCGTTTCGGGTATTACAGCACCGAATCCAATGGTCACCTGAGCGAATACGTTCCCTGGTACCGCAAGCGCCCGAATGATATCGAACGCTGGATTTATCGCGGATCATGGATTGGCGGTGAGACCGGAGGCTACCTCAGAGCCTGCCGCGAAAGTCAATTCTATTATCGTGAGATGTATCCGAAATGGATTTCCGGCGAAGCTGAATATATCAAATTGGGCAATCGTTCGCATGAACATGGATCGTATATCATCGAATCGCTGGAAACCGGTCGCAAGTATCGCGGTCATTTCAATGTCGAAAATACCGGACTCGTCACCAATTTGCCCGATGGCTGCGTTGTTGAGATTCCGTGCTATGTCGATGCGAATGGATTGCAGCCGGTATTCGTGGGTGATTTGCCAATGGCATGTGCGGCAACCTGTCGTGCGAGCATTTCGGAGCAGCAGATGGCGGTGGAAGCGGCGTTGACCGGGGATCGCAACCTGGCAAAATTGGCGCTATTGCACGATCCCTTGACCGCTGCCGTTTGCACCCCCGAAGAAGTGTGGAAAATGGCGGATGAGATGTTTGAGGCGTTGGCGCCGTGGTTACCACAATTTTAACAGGTTTGTGCTATGAAGTGCTTATCCGGAAAACCTCCCTGGTCAGGATACCGCCCCCGGGAATCCAGTTAGGAAACAGGTTGGTAGATTCCTGCCGGGCGGTGCATACTTTAAATATGCGAAAATGACAAAAAACGACAGACTTGAATTAACTGGATAGCCATGATTTTCAGCATCGAGAGGATAGGTCCGGGATTTAATGCTGGTTAGCCATTTCGCTGAAGGATACACTATTTTTCCTGGTTGGGCAAATGTGTCCGCTCACAATTTTTAAAATAAGTTGCAGCACATTCTCCCTTCCTAACTTGCTGATATTGAAAATCCCGTGATATAAGCCAGGATCATCGATTTTATCTTTGAAATGAATTTTAATAAACTTCGCACGTACACTGTCAATCCATTTAATTCGGTATTCAAGCGTTTTACGTGTTGGGAGAATCGAAGGATCTTTGTACTCGGCGATGAGGTGCTTCAGACGGTCTTCGATAGATGCTACCAGCCGAAAGTGATATGTGTTTGGATAATTTTTAAGAATGCACTGTCCCCCGCGTCCAAGAATAACCACATTCCCTTCAGCCGCCAAATTGCTGATGATATCGGTAATCAGCCTGCGATAATCCTCCACCTGAACGGATGTCTGGCAGGTCAGTGTAATCCTGCCACCGAAACTACTGAAAATCCAGTTCTTGGTATGATACAGGCATTCTTCGTACTCCCGGATGATTTTGGTTGGTAAGCCCATCTTTTTTGCCAGCGCTTCGCTGATTTCTTTGGAAAAATGCCTGTATCCAAGTGTATGAGCCAGTCGTTTGGTAAATTCGACACCCCCTGTTCCGAAAAGCCTTGATACTGTAATGACTGCCATAACTCCTTCCTCATCAGCTATTAATGATTCAGAGCTTGTAATTTTTTTTGACCAGATTATAGCTTAAATCCACAATCATTTCTTCCGCTTCATCGAGATCGATGACGTGCTCGGTAACCAGGTCTGCCAGAAAACGGGAATCGATGCGTCGCGCAAGATCGTGACGCGCCGGGATGGATGGGAAGGCGCGTGTATCGTCGTTGAAGCCGACCGTGTTATAAATTCCCGCAGTCTCCGTCACCATTCGCCGGTAGCGGAGCATGCCCTCCGGGCTGTCGTGAAACCACCAGGCAGGTCCCAATTTCATCGCCGGATAATGCCCCGCCAAAGGTGCCAACTCCCTGGCGTAAGAGGTTTCGTCCAGCGTGAAAACAATCAGCGTCAGTTTCGGATTGGTTCCGTACTTGTTGAGCAAGGGCTTCATATTTTCGACATAATCGGTTTGCATGGGAATATCGCAGCCTTTATCCCGCCCGAATGTTTTCAAAACCCACTCGTTATGATTGCGATACGCCCCCGGATGTAACATCATCGTCAAGCCGTCCTCGATGCTCATTCGTGCCGATTCCATGAGTATCTGTGCAGTGAAAGCCTTCGCATCTTCGCTGGTAGCCCTGCCCGAAATGGCTTTTTCGAAAAGGTTGGTTGCTTCTTTTGCCGAAAGCTCGATTGTAAACGGTGTTTTTACGCCATGATCGGTCGCAGTAGCGCCCATTTCGATGAAGAATTGCCGGCGTTCCTCTAATGCGCGGATGAATCCCCTGTAATTGGTACAATCGATCCCACTGATCTGGCTTAAGTTATCAATATTCTTCCGCCATTCCGGCAAAGCAATATCAGTAACCTGATCCGGGCGAAATGACGGGATGATGCGTCCGTTCCAGCCACTGCCCCTGATTTTCTGGTGGTGTTCCAGGGTATCGATGGGGGAGTCGGTCGTTGCCAGAACTTCAATATTAAAACGCTCGAACATTGCCCGGGGGAGATTTTCAGGCTTCGCCAGTGCATCTGATATTTGATCGTAAATTTCCATCGCGGTATCGCCGGTCAATCGTTTGCGAATACCGAATACATCGTGCAGTTCATGTTTCAACCAGCAGCCGGTTGGCGTCCCACGAAACAGATAGAAATTTTCGCCGACAATTTGCCAGATTTTTCGGTGATCGGTTTCCGTGGCACCGCCATCGATTCTGGGAACCCCCAATGATTCCATCGGGATGCCTTGTGAATATAGCATCCGATAGAGATAATGATCCGGGATAACCAGCAATTCCGTCGGATCACCAAAAGGAGAATTTTCTGCGAACAGCTTCGGATCGACATGTCCGTGCGGGCAAACCAGGGGCAGGTCTTTAGCCAGTCTGTATAGATGCCGCGAAATTTTTCGTTTTTCCGTATTGGCATCAAAATAACGATCTTTCTGAAGAATCAGGGGAGCATCTTTTGTCGTCATCGATATCACCTTTCATTTATTTTCAGTACAATTGAAATATACGAAAATAGTCATCCATAGTCAAGTCATTCTAATTTTTTGGGCGGACTGCCTTGAAAATATATTGTGGGTATCGCGGTAATAGTCCAGCACCCTTTGAATATGTTTTAAAAGATGATTTACAATTCAAGATTAGCAGTTTTAGATTTGCGAATTTAAGCTTCGTCAATCGTATGTCGTTACTCCTTGTTCTGAAATCAGAAAAATGAATGGTGATCAACTTTTGCTCAATACCATACTCACGATGAGTAATAAAAGTACACCACTGTCATTCAGGATGAATCTTTTATATTTCGTAACCTGGATTATTCATATAAATTGCTAAAGGAGGTGGGATAAAATAAATTACCTATTTTAATTTCTTAAGTTGCTATTTATCAATATTATTTTTAAGCAAAATGTCCAAGTTATTTAATCCCACCTCCTAAATCAGAATTTTCGGGGATGATGCTACATTCAGACGAAAAAGCAACCAAATAAAAGATAGCCACTGATTTTCACTGATTTAACACGGATAAAAGCAACACGGCACAATAAATCAGTGTTTCATCCGTGCCAATAAGTGGCTTAAAAATGAATACGTTTAAATTTAAAAACTATACCTTGCGAGCGCACGGGATCGGCATTTTATGATGTGGGATAAAAGATGCTACCAAATCAAATGGTTTAAGTGGCTATTAATCAAAATTATTATAAAGCAAAATGCCCGGGTTGTTTTATCCCACATCCTGAACCGAGGCACTCTCTCGCCTGACGCTCTTTGAATCAATCATAAAAATTCAGGCTTAAAACTGAATTCAATTTGCATCATTCGGCTAATCATCTGTTTTTTTTGTTAGATACAAATTTAGAATCAGTTCTTTATGAATAATTCAAGATAGAGGACATTTTTTGAAACTTATGGATTTTAAAGCTGTATTTTCAGCTTGCAATCGCATGTCTTATTTGAAAATGTTGTCCGTGTGCGCGGGGGAACTCACTACAGATTCTTTCGTAATACAGATACTTGTGATTCTCACAAAAATAGCTTGAAATTAAAAACCTTAGAGCAATCTTCGCTCACGCTGATCATCAACTGGAAAAAGAGCTAAGGTGCGGAAAATACAAATCATGATTCAAGCCATATCAGGCAACCTAAACACTTTAAGTCTTTTTAAATCACCTCAGGCATTTCATGCAATTCCAAATACCATTACATGAGGAAAATTATGAAGTTCACTAACCTGCTATTTTTGATTCTCATACCGTTCGTGGCTGTTACCTCGGGCAGCGGCGCGGACTTAGCTTACATTCACCACGACATCAAAGCCCGGATCGAGCCGGTGACGCATTTCCTTTCGGTTGAAGATGAAATTACGCTGCCGACAGAATGCATCAGCAGCCCGGATGGAAAGCTGCATTTTTTGCTGGACGCAAATCTTCAAATAGCTACTGAAAAAAGCGGCATGAAGCTTAAGCTCGAAAAAGGGCAACCCGATGCTGCGCAATTCGGTTTGAAAACTGCTGAATTTCACCTTCCTGAAGATGTTCCGCTAAGGCATTATACTTTGGCAATCGCTGATCCGACAAAACCGGCAGTCATCAAATTGAAATACAGCGGCGAAGTCTATCATCCCATTAAGCAACAGAGCGAGGAATATGCTCGAAGTTTCAGCGAAACCCCCGGAATCATTTCCGCCGAGGGCGTGGTTTTATATGGTGCCGCGCACTGGTTACCCTGGTTCCGCGATCACCTGGTTACATTTAATCTGCAGGTTGATTTGCCGGATGAATGGGATGCCGTCAGCCAGGGCGCGCGGAGAATTCATTTGAAGGAGAACGGTCGGCGCATCGTACGCTGGGAGTCGCCCGAGCCCATGGATGATATCTACCTCATCGGGGGTAAGTTTACCGAATACGCCCAAATGGCAGGGGCGGTGAACGCCATGGTATTCCTGCGGCAGCCGGACGATGATCTGGCTCAAAAATACCTGGAAGCAACGCAGCAGTACCTGGAAATGTATCGGCAGCTTATCGGTCCTTTTCCGTATTCAAAGTTCGCACTGGTTGAGAATTTCTGGGAAACCGGTTACGGCATGCCTTCATTCACGCTGCTCGGTCCTACCGTCATCCGCTTACCTTTCATTTTGCACTCATCGTACCCGCATGAATTGCTGCATAATTATTGGGGAAACGGCGTATTCATAGATTATAGCCAGGGCAACTGGTGCGAAGGCTTAACCGCCTACATGGCGGATCATTTGATAAAAGAGCAGCGTGGTCAGGGCGCGGACTATCGGCGCACAACGCTGCAAAGCTACACCGATTATGTACACTCGCATCAGGATTTTCCGCTGACTGAATTTCGCGAGCGCCACAATGCAGCAACCCAGGCTGTCGGCTATGGTAAAGCGCTGATGCTTTTTCATATATTGCGCTACCAGTACGGCGATGAGGTTTTTAAAAAAGCGATTCAACGCTTCTATCGAATGCACAAATTCACCAAAGCCACATTCGCCGATGTGCAGGAAGCGTTTGAAAGCGCCTCCGGTGAAAAACTGGACGACTTTTTCCGGCAGTGGCTAACCCGAAAAGGCGCGCCGGTTTTACGTCTCTCCGATGCCCAAATAACTGCCAACGGATCGCGTTATACAGCCAGTTTCAAACTCGAACAAATTCAAACGGATGCGCCGTATCGCCTGTACGTTCCGGTGGCGCTGCATCTTGCGGGCGAAAAAACCATCATGATAAAAAATGTCGAATTGACCGGAACCGAACAAGCGTACAAAATTGCATGCGATTCGCGCCCGGTTCGTATCGAAATTGATCCGCAATTCGACGTTTTTCGAAAATTGGATCGGAATGAAATTCCCCCGGCGCTCTCGCAGCTTTTTGGAGCTGAGGACGTGACCATCGTACTGCCCGCGGATGCTCCCGCCGATCGACTGGAGGCATATCAAAATCTGGCGAATACATGGGCGAAATCCGGCAGCCTGGAAATTCGTATGGATTCGGAGTTGAGCGCGCTGCCTGCGGATCGGGCGCTCTGGCTCTTCGGCAGAGAGAATAAATTCATCGATGCTGTTCATTCAGGCTTGAAAGGTTACGATGCTGATTTCGATCAAGGGGCTTCGCCGGCAAGGCTGCAAATCGGGAAGAACCGCATTCCCTTCGAGAATCATAGCCTGCTCCTGACGGTTCGCAATCCGCAAAATCCCGCAAACACCATTGCATGGATGACGATCGATGTGCCGGCTGCGGTTCCCGGACTGGGACGAAAATTACCGCATTACGGGAAATATAGCTACCTGGGCTTCGAAGGGGATGAACCGGCGAATATCCTGAAAGGACAATGGAACGTGATCAACTCCCCGCTGTGCATCAATTTTGAAGAAACAGCGTCGGAGGAAGCAGGAACATACCCGCCGAGAAGTGCCCTCATAGATCCCGCGCCGATTTTCACGGAAAAGGCGTTGCTTGAACATGTGGCGGTGCTTGCGGATGATAAGATGAAAGGGCGTGGCTTCGGAACACCGGAACTTGATCGCGCTGCCCAATATATCGCCGATGAATTTAAAAACGCCGGATTGCAGCCCGGCAGCGACAACGGAACCTTTTTTCAACTCTGGCAAGCAAAAGGCGGCGATCCGCAAATTGAAACCACCCTGCAAAATGTCATCGGTATCATTCCCGGCAGCCGTGAAGCCTGGTCCACTAAATCGCTGGTGGTGTGTGCGCATTACGACCACCTGGGATTGGGCTGGCCCGATGTCCATTCTGGTGATGCCGGCAAAATTCACAATGGCGCCGATGACAACGCGAGCGGCGTATCGATCATGATCGAATTGGCAAAAATTTTGGCAGAGAGCAATCCCGAACGAACGATTGTTTTTATCGCATTCACAGCAGAAGAATGCGGTTTGCAGGGCTCAAGCAATTATGTGCAAAACATGAAACGTTTTCCCGCCAAAGATGCCATCGCCTGTCTTAACCTGGACACGGTTGGTCGGCTTGGCACGAATAAACTGATGATTCTGGGGGCAAATTCAGCCCGCGAATGGATTCATATTTTTATGGGAACCGGTTACGTAACCGGGGTTAATTATGAATTAATTCATGAAGAACTGGATGCCAGCGATCAGGTGAGTTTCATCAAAAGCGGCGTGCCAGGGGTGCAATTTTTCTCGGGTCCGCATTTCGATTATCATCGCCCCACCGACGATATTGATAAAATCGATGCTGCCGGGATGGTGAAGATCGCCACTTTCGTGCGGGAGGTGGTGCTGTACCTGGCGAACCGGGAAGAACCATTAACAAGCACCATGACAGATGACAGCGCTTCGGCATCGAAAAAAATAATGCCGCGATCACACCCCGGCAGGCGCGTCAGTTTCGGCATCATGCCCGATTTTGAGTACCAGGGTCAGGGCGTGAAGGTTGGCGCAGTTTCGGAAGGCTCCGGAGCAGAAGCCGCCGGTTTGCATAGAGGCGATATCATTCTGAAACTGAACGACCGGGCAGTGGACAATTTGAAGGCATTTTCAAAAGCACTGGGTGAATTTCAGCCCGGGGAAAACGTGCGTGCCACATTTCAGCGCGGGGATAAATCGCAAACAGTTTCGGTGAAATTAGGCACGCGATAGTCGTATAAACCCGAAAGAGGTGAATTTATGCAATGTCCAAACTGCAGCCATGCGATACCGGATACTGCGTCCTTTTGTCCGAATTGCGGAAGGGAAGTCGCGCTTCAGTCGGTTTTGAATGAAATGAAAAATGAGTTGACGCAATTGAATAGCGTTCTGTTGGCGCTGGCGAAACAGACCGAAAACCTGAAGCAGCGTTTCTCCCGGCTAGAAACGCTGACGGTTGCATCCGGGCAAGAAGCGCCCCGCGAAGCGCCCCGCGCACCCGAACCAGCAATCGAAAAGACAGCACCCGTCGCGGCAAATACCGATGCTGTGAAACGTTCCGGTGTTGATAGCGCTGCGCCGGGTTCCCGGTCGACACCATTTTTCAATGCAGGGCGGTCGGCATCGATGCGGTCGGGCGAGTTCGAAATGAAACTCGGGCAAAAGTGGCTGCTCATTGCCGGAATCATCGTATCGGTGTTAGCGCTGGGCTGGTTCCTAAAATATTCGTTCGAAAAAAACTGGATCGGTCCCGCGGTTCGCGTTTTAATGTCTTATGGTGCGGGAGTTGCGTTCCTCGGAGTCGGCGAAATTTTTCGCAAGCGGAACTACTCGATTTTCGGACTCTACTTACTCGGCGGCGGCATCGCCATGCTCTATTTTTCCACGTTCGCCGCCTTTCAGATCTACGCCCTGATTGGTTCTTCTGTGGCGTTTATGATCATGCTGCTCATTACCGCATTAGCCGGGATATTGTCGCTGCTGCGCGACACCAAATGGCTGGCGGTTTTGGGGCTTATCGGCGGATTTCTGACGCCGGTTATTCTCAGCACTGGTGAGGATCATCAAATCTTTCTGATGACGTATATTCTCATTTTGAATGTGTGCATCCTCGCCATCGCATTTTTCAAGCAATGGCGCTTGCTCAATTACCTGGGTTTCGCATTAACCTGGTGTCTTTTCGCCGCCTGGTATGTCGACTATTACGAGAAGGCGAAATTCTGGCAAACATTGATTTACCTGAACAGTTATTTTCTCATTTACGCGTTTACTCCGCTGGTATATCACTTTCTGCATGCGCATCGCAAACGCCTGCACGGTATCGCCTTTCTCATTCCCAATTCCTTTATCGCGTTCACGTATGCATTCATTATGATTGAGGACTATTTCAGTCTCGAAGCAGTAAGCAGCGTGACCCTGTTGTACGCAATCATTTTCCTGGGCATGGCAAGATACCTGTACAAGCGGGAGCCACAGCAAGAAGGCGCGTTTGTGTTGTTGCTCGCCAAAGGCATGCTGTTTCTCATCCTCACCGTACCGATCCTTTTTTCCGAGCATTGGATTACCTTTTTCTGGGCGATTGAGGCGACGGTTATCTTGTGGGCAGCATTGAAACTTCAGAATCGATGGCTGGCGATTAGCGGGATCGGGCTGCTGGTTTTAATGCTGATGAAATTTTTCGTCGACGACTATTCCCACGTCTTCGATTTCAATTTGATTCAGGTAGCTTTTCATGGGGGATACAGCCACAGAATACTGGAACGTTACCTGATGTCGGCAACGGTTCTGCTGGCGCTGTTTCAAATTTCGCGTAACATCAGCCGTTCCGGGTCGACATTTTGGCTCGCACATAGCGCGTGGAGTGCCGTTTTTTGGGCGCTATTCACCGCTGTGCTTTTCATTGTGCTCAACATCGAGGTGGCAGCATTTTTCTTCGCGTATGCTGCCGGTGCGCGATTCGCCGCGATCTCTGTCTTATGGACGCTGTTTTCAATCGGATTAATCAGCATCGGATTTATGGTGAAAAATGCGCTGCTGCGAAAATGCGCCATGATTTTATTTGCTATCACCATGCTGAAGGTATTCCTCATCGACATGTCGAATGTGAGCACACCGTACCGGATCGTATCATTCACCGTATTGGGATTGATGCTCATCGGGGCATCTTATATTTACCACCGCTTCAAATATATGATTTTGCAGCCGGATTCAGATGAAAAATCTAAACGCAATTCACCGGAAGCGGATGCATCCTAATAAATTCAATTTACAAAAGGCGAAGAAGAACATGGAGAAACAAAATACGCATAGCATCGTTGTCGGCTATTTGCTCTGGATTTTTGGCTTCACCGGGTCACATCGTTTTTATTACGGCAAACCTATTTCCGGGACAATTTATTTTTTCACACTGGGATTGCTTTTCATCGGCTGGCTGGTTGACCTGTTTTTGATTCCAAAGCTCGATCGACAGGCTGACCGGAGATTCAAAACCGGAAAAATCGATTATACCGCTGCCTGGATTTTGCTGACGTTCTTCGGGCTGTTCGGCATACACCGCATGTACATGGGAAAATGGATCACGGGATTTATCTATCTTTTTACCGGCGGATTATTGGGCATCGGCTATATTTATGATTACTGGACGCTGAACGATCAAATCACCCTGATCAACAGCGGCGGTTGAAGCCGGGAATTTTGAAAGCGACATGGGCGCTTATTTGATTTCGCCACTGATCTTCACAGATTTAACACGGGTAAAAGCAACACAGTACAATAAATCAGTGTTTTATCTGTGTCAATCAGTGGCTAAAAAAATGAATACGCTTAATTTAAAAATATCCCTTGCAAGCGCCCGGATCGGCATTTTAGGAGGTGGGATAAAAGAAGCTACCAAATCAAATGTATTAAGTGGCTATTAATCAAAATTAATATTAAGCAAAATGTCCAGGTTGTTTTATCCCACCTCCTGAACAGAGGCTCTCCCATAACCTGGCGCACTTTGAATCATTCATTTAAATTCAGGATTAAAACTGAATTCAATTTGCGTCATTTGGCTAATTATCTGTTTTATTGGTATATATACATTAAGAACAAGCTCTTTAGGAATAATTCAAGATAGATACTCACTAATGCTAAAATCTCCTCGATGCTGAATAGCCCGACCGGTATCCGTGCGGTGCTGAGGATGTTTTTTCTCGATCATTTCGTGTGTTCGGTGGGCTCATGTAATAAACAGAAGTTTTTTTCGATCACCTTCAATTAAGAAATACAATCACCAGGAGTTCCATGCAAAATTTAACCTTTCCGCATTGGCTTACACTTGCGCGTGAGATTCAGGCGCTCAGCCAGACAGGAATCACGTTTAGCCGCGATGAGTACGATCTGCAGCGCTACCAGCGTCTGGCTGAGATCGCGGCGGAAATTGTCGAACATCATAGTACCCTGCAAAAAGAGCCGCTGCTGGAAAATTTTCTGCTTCAGCCCGGTTATGCCACGCCAAAGGTCGATGTCCGGGGAGCAGTCATGCGGGACGGCAAGCTGCTGTTGGTTCAGGAGCGATCTGACGGGCGCTGGTCCATGCCCGGCGGTTGGGCTGATGTGGGGGATGCCCCTTCCGAGATGGTTATCCGTGAAGTCCGGGAAGAGAGCGGCTTCGAGGTGATTGCGCGAAAAGTCATCGGGGTATACGATGCAAATCGCGCCGGAATCCCCCTGGAATTTTATCACGCGTACAAAATTATATTCCTGTGTGATATTGTCGGTGGAACGGCGACACCCAGCCACGAAACCCTGGCGGTTGATTTTTTCGACTTTGATGCAATGCCCCCGCTCTCATCACCGCGAACCACCCAACGTCACCTTACGGAAATCCAGGCGCACTTGAACGAACCGAACCGCCCGGCAGCTTTTGACTGACCTTTGTATTGTAGCGAGTACTCTTCCCGTGTCGCTTTCGTAAATTGAAATTAATCCTGAGATGCAAAAATCCCTGCTGAGTCTGGTTATTTCCAAACCGAATTTTTCAGCTTTCATGAAAGGAGCTTCGTATGGCAATTCCTTTATTTCAAGTCGATGCCTTCACCAGCAAGCCCTTTGCGGGAAATCCTGCTGCGGTTTGTATGCTTTCCGAAGCGCATTCGGAAGAGTGGATGCAGGCGGTCGCCAGTGAAATGAATCTGTCTGAAACTGCTTTCTTGCGCCGGCAGGAAGACGGATACGAGTTGCGCTGGTTTACGCCGACCACCGAGGTTGATCTCTGCGGTCATGCCACCCTTGCCAGCGCGCATGTGCTGTGGGAAGCCGGCTATCTCGATTCCCGATCCAGGGCACGTTTTCATACACGGAGCGGACTATTGACCGCAATCCGGCGCGGAGATTGGATCGAACTCGATTTCCCGGCTGAACCAGAAAAGGAAGCGCTGCCGCCGGTTGACTGGCTGCAGGTGCTGGGGGCGAAGCCGAAATATACCGGCTCGAATCGTTTCGCCTGGCTGGTTGAAGTGGCGTCCGAAGAAATTGTCAGAAAAATGCAGCCGGATTTCGCATCGCTGAAAACACTCACAAATCGCGGGGTCATTGTGACCAGCATCGCCGAATCAGCCGGATTCGATTTTGTCTCGCGGTTTTTCGCCCCGGCACTGGGCATCGACGAAGACCCGGTTACCGGTTCAGCCCATTGTTGCCTGGGTCCGTATTGGCATCGCAGGCTCGGTAAAAATGAATTCACCGCGTACCAGGCATCTGCGCGCGGCGGTGTCGTACGGGTGAAGGATTTGGGCGAATGCGTGCTGCTGCAAGGACAGGCGGTGACTGCTATGCGGGGTGAAATTGTTGTATGAAATTTGTGACCGAAATGGTGTCGAAATATTCCCAGCCTCTCGAAGTCGCACCGCAATAACCTGAGCCATAAGTGACATGTTTTCACAAAAAAACAACAATATTCCGCTGATTCATCCTGCCAAATACTGAATAAGCCGCATTAAATAAGCGTCTATTGGGATAATATTCAAAAATATTAAAAAAGTCCTTGACATTCTTGTTTTTTTACATTTACATCACCAACACCTGTGTTCTGCTGCACTGATTCTGTCTTTCCCGAGCCTGACCATCACGCACTGCTTCGATGTTGTTTCTCAGCATATCACTCATATTTAAACTTCAAGGAGGATTGCCCATGAAATATCTCTA
>JAFGMA010000092.1 GCA_016927835.1 Candidatus Zhuqueibacterota bacterium
GAATTACGATTGGGAACGGATTCAATATACATGACTACATAATAGCAGGTATAATTTAGAATGCAAGGGTATTATCGATAAAACATGGAAAATAATGGTATATTTACATGGCTACATAAATGGTATGTAAAATGAGCATAAGTGCTGTATTTCAAGTGTGTTAAATATCTTTTTTCAGGAAATAGTGGGATAACTTCGGTCTAAAAAAATAAATCGGAATCACTTTTCCAGCGAAATTTACTGGTCCGATTCTTGGTTAACAGGTGAAGTGATTTCATGCAAAATTCCCCGTGTTTTTTTTGTTATACAGGACGTTTTGAAAGACAATTTCGGGCAATATGGAAGTTTACCCTTCCAATAATTTACAAAACCGGCCGTTCCGAATTATTGGCCCGATACACCGGCGGCGATTTTGATATCGTTGAGGACTTGTTCGGTCAGACTATCCCAATTCACGCGGCCAACCCGGTTGAACCATATGGGATTTTTGTACTGGCTTTTCGCTATTGTGATGTAGCGCATCCAATATTTTGCCGCTTCGGTTAGTTCATCAACAGCTTTTTGCTGATGCCTTGGATTCCGGTTATCCCGGTAAAGAGCGACCTCAAGCGAGCCGCGGATTTTGTGGGCGTAATATTTGCCTAGGTTGGCTATCGCACGGATATCGCCCAAGGTAAGACGGAGTTCTTTATTATCACCAGGATCGAGAATTTCCAAACTTTCCAACGACTGATCCGCATACGCATGAAGTCGTTCCGAAATTTCGATGGGTGTTGCGCCTTCGGATTCCTTTCCTTCCGATACAGTTTTCACATAATCTGGAATTGAAATGTAATCCGTTCCTTTATGCGGTCCGAGGGTGATAAAGCGATTGACGTCATGGAATCCACTGTGGGTTTTCGCATAATCCGGATGACTTTTACAGGCCTCGATGTACCACTGAAAATCGAGCGATCCCCAATGAAAACCTGTGACGGTCGGGTAAATCATGGAAGATTTATTCCAGGCGTTGAAAAGCGCGATTTCACAGACCTGGGGATACCGGTTCCGCAGGATTTTGATAAAGCGTTCATCGCTCAGGTCCGGATTGTAGCCCAGCCGCCCCCAGATCAACCAGTGATACCAGTGTTTGGCGATTTCGAGCTGTCGTGGCGATTCCGGTTCAGTGCTCAGAAATTCGCGCCCCCAAACATATTGATCGGAGCCGTAATAAAATCCGCGGGATACGTCATAGGGGATGTTCTTAATAAACTCGCGCACGTAATCCGGCGATCCCCAGCGAAACTGATAGGAATCGTCATTGCGCAGTGTCCAGATGGTTTTCAGACCTTTAATGTCTTTGACGAATCCCTGATGATAAACCTGCGTTGTCGAACTGAATACGTGAGCTTTGGCGTATTTGAAACTAAAGATGAATTCGATGTCCTTGTGATCAACAAGGGGTTTAAACTTCTTGGCGATGTCTTTCGCGCCGGTCATATGCTGACGGTGGATAAAGGTCATTTTACGGCCCGGTAACTCTTTGGCGGCATCGAGCATACCCTGCGCGTATGTTGCATAAGCCCAATCCTCTTTTTCTTCCGTTGAAGCTCTGGGCATATTCTCACCTGTAGTCAAGCCGATTCCTGCAAGATCAGGGTAAGTGAGAAACATCTGCTTTACGCTTTTACGAAAGTAGTCGCGGGTGATCTCGTTATCGATCTTGTCAGTAATTCCGTATTTTCCATACGTGCCGTTCGTAAAAATGTTCCAGGTGACGAAATAGAAATCGATGTTGCGCTCCTTGCCGTAGCGCATGACAGTGCGCCAGAAATCGATCTTTTCATCGATGGTCATCTTCTTCAATGTTTCGAGATTATCCAAAATTTCGGGGCTGTCGAATCCGGCGCCGCTCAATGAATAGTACTCATTCCATTGAACTGTGGATCGTTTCACATCGTCCAGCGCGATACAGGGATAATCATCGAGTTTGACCAGAGAGGGAAATGGATGAAGGCTCCAGAGGGAAATATAGTTATAACGGAACCGGGCCAGGTGATCGATGTATTCTTTCCAGAAATCCAGATTCCACATTTCGATGATATTGTTTTGGGCCGAATCACAGACATCGGTGTAGCTGGGCGTCCGGGCGTCAAGCGGGCAGTTGAATTTCACGCCGCGCATAGCCATGTAAGGATTGCGATCGATATCCGAGACGGCATTGAGGCCATCCACCTGAATGATTTCAGCCAGTTCCAAACCGCCATACATCACACCGGCGCTGCTGGCGCCAAGGATCCAATAGATTTTTTGTGAATCGTTGGATGTGATCCGGATGCTGAAACCTTCGGGCTGCAAATTCACGGTTGGGTTGCCTTTGTGCGATTTCAATGCTTTTGTAATTCTTTTATTCGAAAGCGGGCTGAGGATAATTTGACTGCCGCTTGCGACATTACCAAATTGTGAAAGGAGGTGAAGATTAACGGAATGCCCTTTAGCCTGAAGAGCTTGAGTGATTTCATTGGCCGCAAATGCAGCCTGTGGATCCAGTGTATCGTATAGTACAGAAACAGATACTGCTTGAGTGTGAGCAGAAAAATTACAAATAAGTAAACAAAAAATCCACAGGATGCTGCTTATTTTTGACATCATTCTATACTCATATTCTTGGTGCATGATTCACCCTCCCTGTCAAACAGAATGTTTTATCATAACTCGAGATTTCCCATTTTTAACAGGTCACTCTGCTGAAGCGATAGCCGTGGGGAATGGGGAGAATTGTCCGGTGAGGATGTATTCCTTAAGCGCGACTATTAGAGTTTGAATCGGGTTGTACACTGCGCCTCGCAAATAATAGATCGTGTAATGTTCATGCGGCTTTGCTCCATTCGTAACGGTGGTGAAGACCACCTACACGGGACAACTCAACCAGTCTCGCGGATGGAGATGCTCGACTCGAGATAGGACGTTCTTTTGACGCTTCTTTATCGAGTCCCAGATGAGTTCGGTCTTCGTGATAATACGCGAAATAGGATCTTCTGCGCAAGCGGCGTTCGCCAAAAACAATGATGTGGTCGGTACACTCTCGGCGAATGCTTCCGTGCAGTCGCTTAACATACAAATTTTGCCAAGGGCTGAGGTATGTCGTCAGCGCCTCTTCTATGCCCATCGATTTGACGCGTCGTCGAAACCGATCTCCGTAAATACGATCTCGATCTCGAAGCAGATATCGGGGCGCGGCATCCCACGGAAGCGCCTCGACAATCTGTTGCGCGGTCCATTGGGCCGTGGGATTTGCCGATGTGTTGAAGTGAACAGCGCGGCGCCGGGCATGACTCAAGACGACAAACACGAACAGCAGTTGAAACCGAATGGTCGGCGCGACGAGAAAATCCAAACCAACCATGTCCGGCATATGATTCTTGATGAAAGTTCGCCAGGTTTGAGATGGCGGTTTCCGTTTGCGTCGGTGCAGTAGTCCAGA
>JAFGMA010000093.1 GCA_016927835.1 Candidatus Zhuqueibacterota bacterium
CTTCCCATGATCTACATGGCCTATCGTACCTATATTCACATGCGGCTTCGTCCGCTCAAATTTCTGCTTCGCCATTCGTTTTACCTCCGTAATATTTTTAGCGTTTTGGTCCCCAACTGCACAAATCCTTTAAAATGTCGACATCATTTGCAATGTCTCTGATGCTACTTCTTCGTAATGTGAAAATTGCATTGTATAGCTTGCTCTTCCTTGAGTCATAGAGCGCAGGGCTGTTGTAAAGCCAAACATTGATTTCAAAGGAACCTCACCAGCAACGACTTGAATATCTTTTCTGGATATGATATCTTTGATTCTCCCGCGTCTTGAATTGAAATAGTTAATTACTTCTCCGGTATATTCATCGGGTGTTAAGACCTCAATGGTCATGATTGGCTCCATCAACGCGGGTTTTGCCAGTTTCGCACCGTCTCTCAATGCTGTGGAAGCGGCGACTCTGAACGCCATTTCATTCGATTCAACTTCATCATAAGAACCTCCGATCAATGATACTTTTATGTCAATCATCGGGTATCCGGCTACCACACCGCTTCCTGTTGCATCGCGTATTGCACCTTCAATGGGTTGAAAGTAAATCTTTGGAATCTCGTTATCCGTAATTTTCTGAACGAATTGGAATCCTTTCCCCGTATTTGGTTCCAGTTCCAGAATGACATGCGCATATTGACCTTTGGTCTTGGCGCCAGCAGGGCGTACAAATTTGCCTTCGCATTGAATCCGTTTTTGAATTGTTTCTTTATATGCAACTTGCGGATTTCCGATATTCGCCTGAACATTAAATTCGCGCACCATTCTGTCAATCAGTATGTCCAGGTGAAGTTCCCCCATCCCGGAGATGATCATCTGCGCTGTTTCTTCGTTGGTTTTTACCTGGAATGTTGGGTCTTCATCCGCCAGATATGCCAGCGCAGCCTGCAACTTTTCCTGGTCTGCCAGGGTTTTGGGTTCAATCGCCACTGTCACAACGGGTTCAGGAAAATGCATCGTTTCCAGAACAATCGGTCGTTTAACATCGCAAAGTGTATGTCCGGTTTTTATTTCTCTGAGACCAACGAGCGCGACAATTTCACCACAAAAGGCTTCCTTAAGATCCTCACGCTTATTCGCCGACATCAGCAAAATTCGTCCGATTCTGGATTTTTTATTTTCGTTTGCGTTGTAGACAACCGTACCAACTGCAATTTTGCCCGAATAAATCCTGCAATAAACAAGCTTTCCCACAAAAGGATCGCTCATTACTTTAAACGCTAGTGCTGAAAAAGGCGCATCAACAGAAGCCTCTCGTTTTTCAGCTTTATTGATAAAAGGGTTTATGCCTTCAACAGCAGGAACATCAAGCGGAGAAGGTAAAAAGCGTACAACAGCGTTCAAGAGCTGTTGAATGCCTTTGTTTTTTAGGGCGGAACCACATAAGACAGGTACTATACCAAGCTTAAGTGTTGCGCTTCTAATGGCATGGTAAATCGCTTCATCGGCAATGTCTTTGCCTTCAAGATACTTTTCGAGGAGGTTATCGTCATATTCGCAAATCGTTTCAAGCAGTGTGGCTCTGAATTTTTTTGCTTTTTCGATCAAATCCCCTGGAATTTCATACTCTTGAAATTCAGCTCCGAGGGTTTCATCACTATATGAGATCGCTTTCATTTTAACCAGGTCAATTACGCCTTTGAATGTATCTTCGACACCAATCGGTATTTGAAGTGGCACAGGTAATGCACCTAACCTGGTTCGAATACTCTCAACGGCGAGATTAAAATCGGCTCCCAGCCTATCCATCTTGTTGATGAAAGCGATTCGCGGAACATGATAGCTCTCCGCCTGCCGCCAGACGGTTTCAGATTGCGGTTCCACCCCTCCTACTGCACAGAATATAGCGACTGCCCCATCGAGCACTCGCAAGGAACGTTCTACTTCTGCCGTGAAATCAACATGCCCGGGTGTATCTATAATATTAATACGATATTTTTCCCAATAGCAGGTAATGGCTGCTGACGTGATTGTGATGCCCCGCTCCCTCTCCTGAGCCATCCAATCCATTGTGGCTGCTCCGTCATCCACCTCGCCCATCCGATGAACTTTGCCTGTGTAATAAAGTATGCGCTCGGTTGTGGTCGTTTTTCCGGCATCAATATGCGCCATGATACCGATATTGCGTATCGTATTTAGAGACCTTTTCTCTGACATAAAAAACTCCACCAACCTTTTTAGGGAGAACCTAGATCCGTTTTCCCCAAAGGCAAGTGGAGAACAAGCGTTTGCTCTATTATCTAGGCGAGTACTAGCACGTCTTATCAGCTATCCGGAAAATAATTTCTCCCTTCAATCCAGTATAATAATACTATGCGATTGACTCGATCATTAAAATACTATTATCTACTCGATGTTATTAATCACTATAAATCTTCTATCTTCATCAATAACGACGCATCAGCGTTGAATTTACCATCTAAAATGTGCGAATGCCTTATTGGCTTCAGCCATTTTATGTGTATCTTCTCTTTTTTTCACTGAGGCGCCTTCATTCTTTGAGGCGGATAACAACTCGGCTGCAAGACGCTCATGCATCGTCTTTTCAGAACGGCTTTTTGAATATGCAATGAGCCACCGAATTGCCAGCGACTGTCGTCTGTCAGATCGAACCTCAACGGGCACCTGATAGGTTGCACCGCCAACGCGTCTGGACTTCACCTCAATAATTGGCTTAACGTTTTCAACTGCTTTTTGAAATATTTCCAACCCATTCTGACCTGTTTTTTCCGATATTTTATCAATGGCCCTATATAGTATTTGTTCAGCCACACTTTTTTTGCCTTTAAGCATCAAGCCATTGATAAATTTAGTCACCAGAACACTGTGGTACTTTGGATCAGGCAAGACTTTGCGAGTAATTATTCTCTTTTTTCTAGGCATTCCAGTAAGCTTTTAATTAAATGTTCATTATGATGTTATTTCTTTTTAGCGCCATATTTTGAGCGTCCCTGCTTTCTGTCTTGCACACCGCTTGTATCCAGAACGCCGCGAATAATATGGTAGCGCACTCCGGGCAAATCTTTCACTCGACCCCCTCGAATAAGCACCAGGGAGTGCTCTTGCAAATTATGTCCTTCACCAGGAATGTAAGCCGTTACCTCGAAGCCATTCGTTAATCTGACACGTGCAACTTTGCGCAAAGCAGAATTCGGCTTCTTCGGAGTCGTTGTATACACTCTCGTGCAAACACCCCGACGCTGCGGAGCTCCTGTTAATGCTGGTGCCGAGGTCTTTTTGGTGATCTTCTTTCTGCCCTGGGCAACTAATTGATTGATCGTTGGCAAACAAGCCTCCTTGAATTACGGATTTGAAATATAAGCATAATAAGCAAAAATATCAATATTTTTTTTAAATTTATTATAATTTTTTTGTCATCGAAAGCTATTCTCAGCAGGCTTTGCTTTGATGATGCCTTATTCTGTCGGCGCTTCCTCATCCAACTCTTCCGGATTTGAGACAGATAAAGCTCTAAATCCACTCAGTCCCGTTCCTGCCGGAATAAGATGCCCCATCACCACATTTTCCTTCAATCCCAATAGCGGATCGGTCTTACCTTCAATCGACGCATCAGTCAAGACACGCGTCGTTTCTTGAAACGATGCCGCCGAAATGAAGCTATCGGTCGAAAGTGAAGCTTTTGTGATCCCTAGCAGCAAGGGCTGAAAGGTTGCCGGTTGAGCCGGACGGATTGTGGGCATTTGCTTATTTGTCTTTTCGAGATTTTCGATATATTCCTCGTATTCATCTCGAGAAACCATATCATCCTCCATCCATTTGGAATCACCCGCTTCGGTGATAATCACGCTATTGCGAATTCTCTCGTTTTCTGCGAGGAACTTCAACCGATCAACCTGATCACCTTCCAGGTAATCTGTATCGCCAGGATCCTCCACCTTCACTTTTTGAAGCATCTGCCTTACAATCACTTCAATATGCTTATCATTTATTCGCACACCTTGCAATCGGTAAACTTCCTGAATTTCATTCACAAGGTATTCCTGCACCTTATTGGCACCCATGATATTCAGAATATCGTGCGGTGCAACCGAGCCTTCCGATAATTTTTCCCCGGCACGAACTTCATCATGCTCATGGACTAAAACATGCTTGCCATACGGGATCAAATATTGCTTTTCCTCATGACCATCCCTGGACTCGACATAGACTCTGCGAATACCGCGACGAATCTCACCAAAGCGCACAACACCGTCGATTTCGCTGACGATTGCAGGTTCCTTGGGGCGTCTCGCTTCAAATAACTCGGCAACGCGAGGCAAGCCACCGGTGATATCTCTAGTTTTAGCGATTTCTCTCGGAATTTTTACCAGAACATCGCCGGCTTTTATTTTCTGACCATCACGAACCTGCAAATATGCACGGGTTGGTATGATATAGCTACTGAGTTCTGCATCATTATCACCGACTATTTTTATTTGTGGATTCAGGTTCCGACTTCGCGACTCAACGGTGACACGTTGACGTAAGCCTGTCGTTTCATCCAATTCGTCCCTAACGGTTACATTTTCTTTAATATCTATGTATTGTACGATTCCACTATGATTTGCTAAAATCGATTCACTATACGGATCCCAGCGGAATATAACCTCATTCTTTTCAACAATATCATCAGCATTGACCAGAATGATTGCACCATAGGGTGCAGTATACGTCGCAAGTACCCGATTATTATCATCAACGATTTTAATGCGGCCATTCCTTCCGATGACAATCTTTTGCTCACCATCCTGAAGGATATATTTGAGATTTTCATATTCGATTTTGCCGCCGAATTTTGAAACAACCTGTGATTGCGCAGCAATACGTGACGCGGTTCCACCGATATGGAAAGTTCGAAGTGTCAATTGTGTTCCAGGCTCACCGATTGATTGGGCAGCCATCACACCAACAGCCTCTCCGATCGTGACCAATTTGCCTGTCGCCAGATTTCTGCCATAGCACAGGGCGCAAACGCCCCGCTCGGCTTCACAGGTAAGAACAGAACGAATATTGACGACATCAATACCGGCGTCGAGGATTTTTTCAGCGACATCTTCATTTATAAGTTCACCGGCTTCAACAATGATATCCTCACTTTCAGGATCAAATACATCCTCTGCTGCTACCCTTCCCAAGATACGATCTGACAACGGCTCAATAATTTCTTCACCCTCTTTCAATGCTCCGATTCTTAATCCCAGGATCGTGCCGCAATCATGCCCGGTAATGATGACATCCTGTGATACATCGACCAGTCTACGTGTTAAGTAGCCGGCATCAGCAGTTTTCAGAGCAGTATCAGCCAATCCCTTGCGAGCACCATGGGTGGAGATAAAATATTCCAGCACAGACAAACCCTCACGGAAATTGGACGTAATTGGGTTTTCGATAATTTCGCCCATCTGACCGGTCATTTTCTTCTGCGGTTTTGCCATCAATCCGCGCATACCAGCAAGCTGCCGAATCTGCTCACGCGATCCTCGAGCACCGGAATCTGCCATCATGAATACCGGATTGAATCCCTGCTGTGATTTTTCCAAATTGGAAAATAACCTGTCCGCAACTTCATACGTTGTATGAGTCCAGATATCAATAATTTTATTATAGCGTTCACCATCGGTAATTATCCGCTTTTCGTATTGATTTTGCACGGCTTCGACCTGTGCAAAAGCGGTTTTCAACAAATCGGCTTTTTCTCCTGGAATTATCACATCTTCAATGCCGATGGTAGCACCACTCTGCATGGCATAGAAAAAGCCTAAATCCTTCAGCCGGTCAAGAAATTGAACCGTCGCATAATTCCCCAATACTTTATAGCATTGGGCGACGATCTCTTCGATTCGTTTTTTCGAAAGCAATTCATTGACAAAAGGCAATTCGGGCGGCACAACATTATTGAAAATTGCGCGACCGGTAGTAGTCTCGATGATTTTGCCGTTTTTCAATTTAAGTTTGATTTTGGCGTGCAATTCCACTTTTTTGTTGGCATACGCCAAAACAACCTCATCACTCGAAGAAAACATTTTGCCTTCGCCAAGTGCACCCGATTTCATTTTGGTAAGGAAATAGATTCCCAGAACGATATCCTGACTGGGTATCGCCAACGGTTTACCATTTGCTGGTGACAGCACATTATGGCTGGCAAGCATCAGGATACGCGTCTCAACTTGTGCATAGAAAGACAGCGGAACATGAACTGCCATCTGATCGCCGTCAAAGTCAGCATTGAATGCGTGGCAAACCAGTGGGTGAATCTGAATTGCCTTGCCTTCGATCAATATGGGTTGGAATGCCTGTATCCCCAGCCGATGCAAGGTCGGTGCACGGTTAAGCAATACCGGATGATCCTCGATTATTTCTTCGAGGATATCCCAGACTTCAGAACCTCGTCGGTCAACCAATTTTTTGGCGCTTTTCACGGTTTTGACCAAACCCCGTTCGACGAGTTTTCGAATCACGAACGGTTTGAACAATTCCAGCGCCATTTCCTTCGGAAGTCCGCACTCATGCAGCTTCAATTCGGGTCCCACGACGATAACCGAACGTCCTGAATAGTCGATACGCTTTCCCAAAAGGTTCTGTCGGAATCGACCTTGTTTGCCTCGAAGCATATCCGAAAGCGATTTCAATGCCCGATTCCCATCGCCGCGAACGGCAGCGGTTTTCCGACCATTATCAAACAACGAGTCAACCGCTTCCTGGAGCATTCGTTTTTCATTTCGCAGGATAACTTCCGGCGCTTTAATTTCGAGCAATTTTTTTAGTCGGTTATTTCGAATGATGACCCGTCGATACAAATCATTCAGGTCAGACGTTGCAAACCTGCCGCCTTCCAATGGAACGAGCGGACGCAATTCCGGCGGGATAACCGGGATAACCGTCATCACCATCCATTCGGGCTTGTTGCCCTTTGTGGTGTAGCTACGCTTGAAGGCTTCGATAATTCTCAACCGTTTCAAAGCATCATGCTTGCGCTGTAATGACGATTCAGTTTTCGCCACGTTGCGCAAGTGCTGGGATAAATCGTTGATATCGGTACGTTTCAGCAATTCAAGTACTGCTTCGCCACCGATTTTTACAACGAACCGTTTTCCTTCTTCCGCCGTGTCTTCGCTGAGTTCACCGAATTCATCCAAAATTCGGAAATATTCTTCTTCGCTGAGCAGCTCTTTTGGGCTTAAGCCGGTTTCTCCAGGTTCGATCACTACGTATGATTCATAGTAAATGATCTTCTCAAGATCCTTGACGCTCATCCCCAGGATATAACCGATTTTCGACGGTAGAGATTTCCAATACCAGATATGAACAACAGGAACTGCAAGCGTGATATGCCCCATTCTCTCGCGTCTCACGCTCTTCATCGTCACTTCAACGCCGCAACGGTCACAAACAATACCTTTATAGCGAATTCGCTTGTATTTTCCGCAATGACATTCCCAATCTCGTACAGGTCCAAATATTTTTTCGCAGAACAGCCCGTCTTTTTCCGGTTTAAATGAACGATAATTTATCGTTTCCGGTTTGGTGACTTCACCGTGCGAATTTTCCAATATTTTATCCGGCGAAGCTAAATGGATAGAAATCGCCGAAAAATCCTTTTTTGTGGTACCGATCTGCTTGGTCATATATGACAAAATAGCACCTCCCAAAGTGAACAATGGGAAAAAATAAATGCTTTCAATTCAATTTCATTATTATATTAGCTATCAAATACAACGCTATTTAACCAGCTTTGCCATCAATCAAATCAACATCCAGTCCCAGACCTTGCAATTCTCTAATTAATACATTAAATGATTCAGGTAGTCCGGGTTCGGGCAAATTTTCGCCTTTGACAATCGCTTCATATACTTTAGAACGACCTTTTACATCATCAGATTTCACGGTCAAAATTTCCTGCAAAGTATGCGCAGCCCCGTATGCTTCGAGTGCCCAAACTTCCATCTCACCAAATCTTTGACCACCGAACTGGGCTTTTCCTCCCAGGGGTTGCTGTGTGATTAATGAGTAAGGTCCGATAGAGCGGGCATGGATTTTATCTTCCACCAGATGGGAAAGTTTCATCATATAGATATATCCCACCGTAACCGGCGAATTGAATTCTTCTCCCGTGCGCCCATCGTACAGAATACTTTTTCCATTTTCAGGCAAACCTGCTTTATTCATCTCTTCCAGAATTTCATCGTGTGTTGCGCCGTCAAATACGGGGGTTGCGAATTTTAGTCCGAGAACTTTCGCAGCCCATCCAAGATTCGCCTCCAATATTTGCCCCAAATTCATTCGGGAAGGCACACCCAGTGGATTTAAAACGATATCAACAGGTGTTCCGTCCGGTAGATATGGCATATCCTCTTCCGGAACAATTTTGGCGATTACGCCTTTATTTCCATGCCGTCCTGCCATTTTATCGCCGACTGCAAGTTTTCTTTTCTTTACAATATAAACTTTTGCCAGTTGGACGATGCCCGGGGGCAATTCATCACCCACGACAATTTTGAAATTTTCGCGCTCAAAATCGTCTTCGAGGGAAATGAGTTTTTTTTGATATGCTTCACGAATCTGAAATACGAGGTTATTGCACTCGTCATCCGTAGTCAATGGAACTTCGAAATTTATCAGATCAAAATCGAGTTCCTCAAGCAACTTGCGGTCCAGTGGCATATTAGCGCTAACCAGAAGACGCCCTGTTTCGCTATCCCGGATTCCCGCGCTTTGTTTGCCCTCCATCACCATCATAAGCTTCTCTTTGAGGAGCAGCTTGACGCGTAGTTTTTCGCTTTCCAGCCACTGGCTTAGTTTATCAACTTTTCGCTTATCATCTTTTTTTGATTTAGCATCTTTTTTCTTGCGGGAGAACAGCTTCGTATCAATTACGATTCCCTTCAATCCCGGCGGTGCTTTGAGCGATGCATCTTTCACATCACCGGCTTTCTCCCCGAAAATTGCCTTCAACAGCTTTTCTTCGGGTGTGGGATCTGTTTCCCCTTTCGGGGTAACTTTTCCGACGAGGATATCACCAGCCATCACTTCTGCACCGACCCGAATTATTCCGTTTTCATCCAGGTCTTTGGTTGCTTCTTCGCTAACATTCGGAATTTCACGAGTTAATTCTTCTTCGCCACGCTTGGTGTCTCGTACTTGAAGCTCGAATTCTTCGATATGAATTGATGTATAGACATCTTCCTTGACGACTTTTTCCGAAATTACAATAGCATCTTCAAAATTATATCCGCGCCAGGGCATAAAAGCAACCAATACATTCCGACCAAGTGCAAGTTCACCTTCCTCGGTTGCACATCCATCTGCGAGGACATCGCCGCTTTTTATTTCCTGTCCCACCTGGACGCCTGGTTTTTGATTGATGCACGTATCCTGATTGGTTCGCTTGAATTTTGTCAACGGGTACACTTCTCTGGTGATTTCTTCGAAATTGAGCAATGCATCCAGAGCCATCGGATCCGTATTCTGGGGCTGTTTCTTCCTTAAAACAATTTGACTCGAATCGACTTTCTCGACGACTGCATCGGATCCTGCGACTGTCAATGCTCTTGAATCACGAGCAATCTTGGCTTCCATGCCAGTACCGATCAACGGAGCTTCCGGCTTGAGCAGCGGAACCGATTGGCGCTGCATATTTGATCCCATCAACGCCCGGTTCGCATCGTCATGTTCCAAAAAGGGAATTAATGCAGCAGCCGCAGAAACGATCTGTGTCGGCGATACGTCCATGTAATCGATTAGATCGGGCGGAACCACAGGGAAATCGCCTTTGAACCTCGAGCTTACCCGATCCTTTACAAATTCATAATTTTCGCTCAATTCCGCATTCGCCTGAGCAACGGTTTTTTCTTCTTCATCATCCGCAGAGAGATAATCTATTTTGGCGGTTGCCCGACCTTCTTCCACTCTTCGATAGGGTGTTTCGATGAAACCGAATGAATTGATCTTTGCGTACGTTGTCAGCGATGAAATCAAACCAATATTAGGACCTTCGGGTGTTTCGATAGGGCACAGGCGTCCGTAATGGGTGTAATGGACGTCGCGCACTTCAAATCCGGCTCGTTCCCGTGTCAATCCGCCCGGACCCAATGCAGAAAGCCTGCGCTTATGGGTTAACTCCGCAAGCGGATTGGTTTGATCCATGAACTGAGAAAGCTGGCTGGTGCCAAAAAATGTATTTATCACCGAGAGGATGGTTCGAGCGTTAACCAGATCCTGCGGGGTCAGTTTTTCGTTGTCCCGCAGATTCATCCGCTCGCGTATTGTTCTTGCCATCCGTGATAAACCGACAGTCATCTGGGCGGAGAGCTGTTCGCCAACTGTACGGATGCGGCGATTGCCGAGATGATCAATATCATCAGATGAGCGCTTTCCATTTCGCAGTTCAAGCAAATACTTGATAATCGCAACTATATCTTCTTTTGTGAGTACCGTCAAGTCTTCGGGAATATCCAGATTCAATTTTTTATTCAAGCGATACCTGCCCACCGAGCCCAGATCGTATCGTTTTGGATTGAAAAACAGGCGATCGATGAGGCTTCTGGCAGTCTCTAAATCGGGCGCATCCCCGGAGCGCAATTGCCGGTAAATCGCCTCCAGCGCTTCTTCTTCAGACCTTGAAGTATCTTTATTCAGTGTATTGCTGATTAGCTCAGGTCCTAGTGCACTGTCGCTTTTTATGAATCGCAACACTTCGACATTAGAATTTTTAATGCGCTCCAATGCCTCGGCATCGAATTCGTTTTCTTTTTCAAGGAGAAGTTCACCGGTTTCGGTGTCAATAACATCGACGAATGAAACTCTGGAGAAATAGTCTTCGATATCAGGGCTATCGACAGGCACTTCTTCTACTAAATTGAAGAGCTTAAGAACATCATTGTCGGTGGAGAAGCCCAACGCTCTCAGCAGTGTTGTAACCGGAAATTTCTTTCTTCTATCGATGTAAACATACATCACATCATTGATATCGGTCGTAAATTCTACCCAGGAGCCGCGCAATGGGATAATCCTGGCGGAATACACTTTTGTACCATTAGGATGCGTTAATTCATCGAAGAAAACTCCGGGAGAGCGATGCAACTGACTTACGACAATCCTTTCAGCGCCATTGATGACGAACGTTCCGCGGTTAGTCATAATCGGGATATTACCGAGGTACACGGTTTGCTCGATGGTATCTGAATAGCTTTTGCTATCACCATATTCATCTTTGACAGATAACCTGAGCTTTGCTTTCAGCGGAACCGAAAAGGTAACACCACGTTCCTGACACTCCGCAACATCATATTTAGGCTGTTCGACATAGTAAGCGACAAATTCCAGGATGAAATTTTCTCTGGTATCGATGATCGGGAAAACATTCGCAAAAACGGATTGCAACCCAATATTTATCCGTTTTTCAGGAGGCGTATCTGGCTGAAGGAATTCTCGAAATGAATCCAATTGAATGCTTAGAAGATCAGGGATTTCCAGCACACTAATAATTTTCGAGAAAGAGTGTCTTGTATTTTTTTTTATTTCCATTAAAAAATCATCCTCACTTAATAGTCCTCACTCACTCAAATTACTCCTTAAAAATTGCCACATACACATCTGAAATCAGCTAGCCGCAATTTCATTTACCGTCAACGTCCCAATCATAGTACTACTTGATGTCGATAACAGCGCCGACTTCTTCCAGTTTGCCTTTGATATCATTGGCTTCATCTTTGGTGATGCCTTCTTTTACCGGATTAGGTGCTCCATCAACCAGATCTTTTGCTTCCTTTAAACCGAGGCCTGTAATCGCGCGGACGACTTTGATTACCTGAATCTTTTTATCGCCTACGGCTGAAAGGATGACATCAAATTCTGTTTTCTCTTCTGCTTTTTCATCAGCCGCTCCGCCAGCGGGTGCAGCCGCCTGAGCTGCAACTACGGGAGCCTGAGCAGTGACACCGAATCGCTCTTCAAGCGCTTTGACCAATTTGGAAAGATCCAATACGGTTAATTTTTCTATTGACTGTATAATAGCATCAATATTCGGATTTCCTTCACTCGTGCCTGGAGTTGCTGTTTCCGGAACAGCACCAGCGGCTTCCGCTTTCTCTGTCGTCTTCTTTGCGGTTTCTTTACTCTCCGCCATCTCAAATCCTCCATAAATAGGTTGGTTTTAATTGATATAATCGAGCATACAGCTTATGCGAATTTTCTATCAACTGTTTAATTGCTTCAAGAAGTTAATAATTTTTGAATCGAGTTAATCGTTTATGATTCCTTTTTCTTGTCTTCGATAGCTTTGATAGTACGTACCATTTTGCTCATCAGACCATCGAGTATATAAACCAGGGCTGATAGAGTACCATTCAATCCCCCGACGAGCATCGATAATAATACTTCTCTTGAAGGCAGATTCGCGATTTCTTCGATACGATCAGCGCCAAATATTTCGCCTTCGAAGACGCAGGCTTTTATTTTCGGATTTTCTTTTTGCTTATTCTGCTTTAAAAATTCATTAATAATTTTGACAGGAGCAGTTGGTTCTTCATTCGCAAACGCGATCGCAGTTGGTCCTTCTATATATGACAGGAGCGCACTAAATCCCTGGTTTTTAACCGCAATTCGTGCGAGCGTATTCTTGATAACATGATAATCTACGGAAGCGCTGCGTAGCTTTTTTCGAAGAGCACTAATCTCTTCGACATTTAGTCCCGAAAAGTCTGTTAAGTAAAAGCTTTTGGCTGCCTTCAGCTTTTCAGATACATCTTCAACTCTCTGAGCTTTTTCAGGTCTTAACATTAGCTATCCTTTATTCTTACGAAAAAGTTGATTTGTCTTAAATGGTTAGATTTTGATTTCATCAAGAATCTGGGTTCTATCAATCTTGATCCCGGGTCCCATCGTACTGGACAGGGTGATGCTTCGGACATACTGTCCTTTAACCGATGCCGGACGCATCCGCAAGACTGCTTCAAAAAAGGCTTTAAAATTATCCTGCAATTTTTCGGCATCGAAAGAGACTTTACCTATTGCGACATGAATGATTCCGTATCTGTCGACTCTGAATTCGATCTTTCCGGCTTTTACCTCTCTGACAGCGGTACCGACATCCTGTGTAACTGTTCCGCTTTTTGGATTGGGCATCATTCCTTTCGGACCCAGGACTTTTCCGAGTTTCCCACCGATCATGCCCATGACGTCCGGGGTTGCTATAACGACATCGAACTCGAACCAGCCTTCTAAAATTTTCTGGATCATATCATCGAGACCGACATGATCTGCGCCAGCCTGCTTCGCTTCATCAACCGCACTCCCTTTGGTAAGCACCAAAACGCGCACGCTTTTTCCTGTTCCGTGCGGTAGTGCCACCCTGCCTCTGATCATTTGATCCGCGTGCCGCGGATTGACACCAAGTCTCAAGGATACATCCAGCGCTTCATCGAATTTGGCACTGGCAAATTCTTTTGCTTTTGCGATAGCTTCGTTTAAAGCGTAAGAATCGTTTTTATCGATTTTGCTCGCAATCTCTTTATATCTTCTGCTTCGTTTCATTTGCGCATCCTAGTTATTTGCTATTAATGAAAATTGGCTTTATCCTGTTTGAAAAATCAGGTCAGCTTCAATTTGAGGGCAAGTTTTTTTCCGGGTTGATCGATTTGGTAACGATTAGATATCTTTTTGATATAAAAAAGCCAAATCAAAGATTTAGGAAGAGATATAGTCGCATGCTATCCAGGTAGTGAAACCCTCCCAACCTACGCTCTTCAGACTTAATCCTCAACCAAAACACCCATGCTCCGCGCCGAACCTTCGATCATGCGCATTGCGTTCTCCACATCATTTGCGTTCAGATCCTGCATTTTTAATTCGGCAATTTCTTTCACTTTCTGCCGCGAAATTTTGCCGACTTTGTTGCGGTTTGGTTCTGAGGATCCTTTTTCGATACCAATAGCTTTCTTAATCAAAACTGCGGCTGGAGGAGTCTTCGTTTCAAATGAAAAGGATTTATCGCTATAGACGGTTATGACCACAGGAATTATCAGCCCACCCTTGTCCTGCGTACGGGCATTGAATGCCTTGCAGAATTCCATAATATTAACGCCATGCTGTCCAAGCGCTGGTCCCACGGGCGGCGATGGATTCGCATTTCCTCCCGGAATTTGAAGCTTGATTGTTCCGACTACTTTTTTCGCCATTATTTTTCCTTTAAAACTTCTGCTATTTCTCTAGTTCAACCTGAAGAAAATCTAGTTCAACAGGTGTAGACCTGCCGAAAATGCTTACCATTACCTTCAGCTTACTTTTTTCCTCATTTATCTCTTCCACAAAGCCGGTGAAATCGGAAAACGGACCATCCGTAACTTTGATGGGGTCCCCGACTTTAAACGGTATGTCCATCTGCTCCCGCTGCTTGCTTTCAATGACACGCCCTAAAATGCGCTCAATTTCATCCCCTCTCAGCGGTTGCGGTTTATTCTTGGGACCGACGAAATTGGTCACTCCGGGCGTATTGGATATCAGGTGCATTGTTTCCTTATCGAGCACGGTTTCTACCAGCATATATCCCGGAAAAAATATTCGCGTTTTGCTTTTCTTTTTCCCATCCTTCATTTCTGTAATATCTTCGGAAGGAATCAGGATATTGGTAATTTTATCCGTTATGCCAGAGTTTTTTATCTCGTTTTCGAGATACGCTTTCACGCGTTTCTCATGCCCGGATAGCACATGAATCGCATACCATTTTTTTTCTTCTTTTTCCAAAATCAAACTTTGCGTTTTAAAATCCTATATTGATTGTTCCAGGCATCTAGTAGGGATAAATGAGCTTTATCACTTCAGCCAAAATTCGATCTGCAAAATAAATAAAAACGGAAAAAAATACAGATAAGAGTAACACGGTAATCGTTGATACTTTCAGTTCCTCTCGATTTGGCCAACTCACCTTAGCCATTTCAGTTCTTATTTCTTTTATGAAGTCAGCCGCTTTTTGAAACATGTCTACTTTCGCGCTCCCGCATTAGGGCACATGCAAGCAAAAGAAGCAGGCCTGGAGGGATTCGAACCCCCAACTTCCGGATTTGGAGTCCGGCGCTCTAGCCGTTAGAGCTACAGGCCTGTCTAATTATGATGTGCGATTGTAAGTAATTCGAACTATCTGGTTTCTTTATGAACCGTTCGTTTGTTGCAGGTTGCACAATATTTTTTGTGCTCAATCCTTTTGGGTTGCTTTTTCTTATTCTTTGTCGTGGTGTAATTCCGGTTTTTGCAAACCGAACATTCCAAACTAACTAAATCCCGCATCGGGAATCTCCCATAATTTCACCTGATTGAGGTATTACATCGCCAGAAAATCGGGCAAAGCTATTCAACAATTTTGGCGACGACGCCCGCACCAATTGTGCGTCCGCCTTCACGAATTGCGAAACGAAGCGTTTCTTCCATCGCGA
>JAFGMA010000094.1 GCA_016927835.1 Candidatus Zhuqueibacterota bacterium
AATCCCCTGATGATAAGCACTAAAAGGATTGCACGCCAAAGGCGTACTTTCAGCTTCGGCAAAAAACGCCTCGCAATGACAATAAAAAAATGTTCAATTTATGACCGTTTGCAGTATATTATTTGAAGGAATGAGGAAATATTGGATACGTGTTGAAATGCAAGCGTGACAGAAGCGGAATTGATCATAGATCGCCGTAGTGTATCAACCGGATTTGTTTGCGTTGGATGGCAGTCTTCAGCTCCTTGCTGAGCAAAATTTCAAGCTCGAGGGGACGTGTGCGGGTGATATAAAATTTTCCTGCATTTGAATCTGCATCGGATGGCATTTCGGGCAGCCCGGGGTGACACATAAATTCATACGTTCCGCCATCCATTTTTTCCAGAAATGGCAGTATCGCATTCAAATACATTTTACCGGTAATGCTGATCCCGAAGAATGCATCGACATGTCGCACATTTTTGCGACGAATTTTCTTTTTCTGGAGTGTGGAGAACAAAGAGATCAACCAGGCTTTGTAAATTTTAGGATCGAAAAGATTACGAGCAGTCGGCATGGCAAAGGGACGCTCATCCACATAACGTACTTTACCGATGCCATATAGCTTTGCCAGTTCAATGACGAGTGGGAAAATGCCCGGCAGCGTGTGCTGATGCTTTTCACTATCGAGATGCGTCGGCTTCAGACCACTTTCAAATACGGATTCGATTTGCCGGCGATACTCCTGCAGGATGTGTGTTGGTTTGATTTGACGAGAGAAAAATTTTGCGGCAAACGTTGAAATGCTGTTGAAAAACAAGCCATCACGTTGCAGAAGGGAATAAATGTCACGGGGTGGGCTAAGAGGTCTGCCGCGCAAAACATTCAGATGAATACCCACACCCAAATCGGGATGCTGCTTTGCCAACGATACCGCTGCTTGAAAATGCGGCATGTTCGCCATGATGGTAGCGCTGGTGAGAATTCCTTCTCGATGCGCTTTGATGATACCCTGGTTCACCGCGTCGGAGTAACCGAAATCATCGGCATTAATTATAAGTCGGCTCATACGGCACTCGGCGGGAATTGATGCTGGCAACATGGTAAATGCGGTGATTGGGTCCTTCATGATAAATGCGTGAATTCGTTTCCGAGATCAATCCAATCGCCAGCAATTGAACAGCCACGATAATACCTAATACACCTAAAATTAAAATTCCAATATTATGCTGAATACTAATTTCCTGGAAAAACCATTGATAGCTAACTAACAGGCAGAGCAAAAAGCCGGAAATACCAAATAATGCACCGATTTTGCCGAAGAATTGCATCGGTCGCGTCATATAGCTGATGACAAATTTCACGGTGAGCAAATCGAATAAAACCTGTATCGTTCGATAAATACCATAATTTGATTTGCCCTGCTGTCGGTTGATATTTTCGATCGGTATTTCGGCGATCTTGACGCCCATTGGCACGGCTAATGCAGGGATGAACCGATGCAGACCCTGGTACAGGTGAATATTTTTGATCACCGATGCGCGATATGCCTTGAATGTGGTGCCAAAATCGCGGAGGTCGATCCCCGATAGCTTTGCCATCAACTTATTGGCAATCATCGAAGGAAAGCGACGCAGAATAAAGTTATCCACACGCTTCTCACGCCAGCCACTGACGATGTCATACCCTTCCTCGATTTTAGCGATAAATTTTGGAATTTCTTCCGGGAAATGTTGTAAATCACCATCCATCGAGATGATTATTTCCCCGGACGCGTGATCGAATCCGGCAGCCAATGCCGCTGATTGTCCGAAATTTCTCCTCAACCGGATGATTTGCAAATGGTCATTCCGTTTATAGATGTCCATTATTTTGGTATAGGTGGAATCCTGGCTGCCATCATCGATAAAGATGATTTCGTAGCTTCGCCCGGTTTTCAAGAGCGCGTTTGTGAGTCGGTCATATAGCTCTTTAACGCAGCGCTCTTCGTTGTAAAGCGGAACTACGATCGATAGTTGCGGATGTTCGTCTTCCATGCCAATATTACCCCTCGCGTTACAAAAATAAATACGCCAAATATTACAATGCTATTGATCGCTGCTTTTAACGAAATAATAATTATTTTTTAATCATAAATTGGCAATTATAATGCCATATACGAAATGAAAATTTTATGAGCCTTGAGAGATGAACTTGCATCACGCAGCTAAGCCGCATTGGCATAAGAGCCGACAGCCGACCAGGATTTTAGATTATTCATTGAAAAATCAAGAATTGATCGAGGTCAAGCATAATCGTTAAGCAGCCATGCAGAGGATTCAGTGAAAAGCAGAAGGCAATGCGTTACAGGTAGTGTAAATTCAGGGATATGGGAGTGTATCATTTATTTACATCGTTTTACGCCGATACAGATCAGCGTGAGTACAATCGGTTTTTGGGGCTGCAAACGTGAGTCTACCTGGTGATTGTTTTCGATTCTGCATAAAGTACCAGCCCGACACCGCATAAAATAATTAAACCACCAATGGCTTTCATCAGGCTCACCATCTCGCCCAAAATAACAAATGCCAAAATTGAAGCGCCAATAGGTTCGGCTAAGAGTATCACCGACACCGCTGTTGCAGATATGTATTTCAGCGCCCAGTTGAAACTGGTATGACCGATAATCTGCGGGAAGATAGCAATGGCGATGAGCAGCAAATACTCGTGCGCATTATATCCCAGTACTGGTAATCGGTTGAGGATGACAATGCCAGCCAGCATCATCGCCGAGATTGAATAAACTACGGTTACATACTGGAACGTATCCACAGTGGCTCTCAATTTTCGCCCGGCAAGCACATAACCCGCAGCTCCCACAGCACCGCCAACAGCCAGCAGATTACCGAAGAGCGAATTTTCATCGAGTGAAAAATCGTGGAAGCCGATGAGCAATCCCCCCAAAAGCACAATCGCTATGCCCGGAATGGCTAGCAATGGCGGGCGCTCTGCCAAAAACAAAAAGCTGCCCAACGCGACGAATATGGGTGCACTCTGCACCAGAACAACCGAGCTTGCCACCGAGGTGAATTTCAATGATGTAATCCATGAAATGAAGTGGATTGTCAAAAATATACCGGATAAAATAGCGATCCTGCGTTGCTCCCTGGTGAACCGCGACCACGACGGACCCAATTTGAGTCGCGTGAATACACAAAAAAATATCGCTGCGATACCGAGTCGGTACATGGCAATCACAGCGGAAGGGGCGCTGCAGAGTTTTATGAGAACTGATGCCATCGAGACCGTGACAAGTCCGGAGCTGAGAACGATTGCGAGTTTGAGCCTGTCGGTTGTTTTATCCATTTCGTGATTGGTATCGCGGTTAAATGCGACTGAAAATGCTCTTATTAAATGATTTTCTGAAACCCATTGGATTGGAATACAAGATTCGGCAAGATACAGAAATTCAAGGGCAAAAGCAAGGAAAAGTGAGCGTGTTCTTTTAATCCCTCAGTGACTGGTTCCCAAACTATCTCCGGTTTGGGAATCCACGAGGCAACGCAAAACATGAAAAGCACCAATGACTGATCCATTATCTTTCAACTAAATTATTGCTTGATATTCGAAGAATCATTTGTTATATTTCTGTCAATTATCCGGAAATGAGAGTAAACAAGGATTATGAATGCTGAATAGAATATCCACGATGGACGCGATGTTCATTGCGCTCATGGCTGCCTGCGGCGTTGCACTGAAACCGGTTGTCGGAATCGCGGCTCGATTCATCGGATCGGCGCTGGTGATGCCGGGCGGGATTGTCGCCGGTGCTGTGTACATGCTTTTGCCCATGCTTGCACTTTTAGTGGTTCAGCGATTCGGGGCAGCATTCATGGTGGGATTCATGGAAGCAATCATCGTAATCGTCACCGGATCCTACGGTTCCCATGGCATTATGTCGCTCATTACCTACACGACGCCGTGCCTGGTTATCGAATTAGTGTATTTTGCCATCAGTAAAATTCGGTACCGTTGGCTTTTATTTCTTCCCACCGGAGCGGGAAATATGGCTGGGACCGCACTGATAGGTATATTCTTCATGCGTTTGCCACTCATTCCGTTACTCATCAGCCTTGTCCCCGCGTTTGTTTTCGGCGGATTGGGTGGCATATTCGCCAGCAGGATTTATGATCTTTTAATCAAATCGTTCCCGCAATTTGAAAAGAGCTTTTGAAGAGCGGTTGAATGCGATCCGATTTTTTGACAACTTCCACTCATGAGGGTCTTGCTTCTGCTCGAAATCCAGAATTTGACATTTACTTGGCAAGCCTGTCAGCGAACTGAACCACTTTTCAGAAATGTTGATGTGCAATTGCGGTGCGGCGACATGGTTATATTGCAGGGCGATAACGGCAGTGGCAAAACAACCCTGCTGCACCTCATCGCAGGCATGATTCCGCATTTCATCCGCGGATCTCAACTCGAAGGAGATATCCTTCTCTGGGGGCGATCCATCGCGAAAATCTCACCCAGGCATTTCTTTCCTCGAATTGGATTTATTCCAGGAACCGAAATCGATCTTTTTTTATTGAATCGCACCCTGGCTGAGGAATCTATGCTGATTCAGGCGATTCTGAAATGCGACTGTTCGGTGCTCGAAAACCGGAAGGATGAATTGGCGGAGCAATTTCCGGAGATCACCAGGCTCTGGGATCAGCAGTTCAACCAGATGACACTGTACCAAAAACGCCAGGCACTGCTGTGGATTTATTTTTTGCAGGGCGCCCGGTTTTTTCTGATCGATGAAATTTTCGATTCATTTTCACCCGAACAATGCCGGCAGTGGATGCAATTTCTGGATTCGAGGATTGCCGGGGGTTGCGGCGCTATTTTTGTGAGTCATCGCCCGGGATTTCCGAAATGTACTGCATGGGAATTGAGAGAGAATGCGTTGCAAGTTGAAGATAGTAAATCGGGATAACTGTTTGAATTTTATGCTGATTTTACCCGAATGAAAGTATGTTGAAAAGTTTTTACCAAACACCCTGGCAAAAGTTGCGAGGCATAGTAGCAAACTTGTATCACCGAAGAAACGTTCACGTTATGACGCTTATAAAATTTCTCAATAAACATTTTCCGGCAGGTCAGCAGTACCTTATCCAACAACGCTATCCAGGTGAAATTGACCACTTTATCATTAATCGAGTTTACAATCCTGACGGGAGATGGCATTCTGTTTCGGGTACTCAAGAGGCGGATGCGGATTTACCGGCAGTGGGGCGCCGATTAGGGTGGATTCCGAATGAGATACCGGTGGTTTTCTTCAGCGATTCAATCGAGCAGGAAATCGCCAATGCGGTGGCATCGCCACGAAACCAGGCGAGTGGGGGGAAGGCTGAATTGGAGCGTGCGCAGCAGTTGATGGTGGAAGTCGGCATTGCCGATTTGCAGCGGCGTAATCCGTTTTCACTATCTGTCGGTGAAACCAAAATTGTCTGGTTTCTCTGTCAGTGGGCGAAATCACCCGATTATCTCATTTCGGGTAATTTACCAAATCATTTGTCCCCAATGCGATTAGAGCGGCTCATACAGTTCATTCAGCATGTGCAATACAATGCCACCGATTTGAAGAGCATTAAAGCGCCGACAATCTTGTTGGGATTTTCAACGCCCGAAGAAAACTGGATCGAGCGCTTTATGCAAACCGATGGCAAGCAGCAGATCAAAAAAGTGTGGTTTCCCTTTGAGGAAACGAGTAAAAATTTAGCTGAGAGCGGTTGCGAATACCCGTGAGTGAGAATCATCCGCATATCCTGACTTTATTTATCATAAGCATTTCAGCGAGCTTCTGGGCGATTTTTTCTGCCAAATTTTTAATGCCTGTTGCATGGCTCGTTTTTTTATTTATCCTGCTTTTTTTTTCTCATTCCCAGGGACATCGGCGTTTTCTGTATCAGGTGGCTCGTATCGCCATATTATTGCTTTTCGTTTCATTAATCCAGGTTATTTTTCGACGGGAAGGCGACGTTCTGCTGGCTGTGGATTCATTTCCTTTGATTTTTTCGGAGGGCGCCAGGGAAGCTGTTTTACTTTGGATTCGGTTCATGATCATCTTCGAGATGGCACAGCTTTTTGCACTTGTTTCCGGTTTCGAATTTTTATCATTTTGCAATTCTGTGGGATTATCTCTCAACCTGAGCATGCTGCTGCTCGTTACGTTTCAGTTGATGCCCCGCGTCTGGGCAGAAGCAAAGCGAGCATGGTGGTTCCTGCGGTTCAGGGGATTGTCGTTCGGCAGTTTGCCCTTCAAACAAAAAGTAGTCGCCCTCAGGCAATTGGTGTTCGCAATATTGATGCGAAGTATCCAATACATCCCGCACGCTTCACTCGCATTGGAATTAAGGGGATACGGGCATGCCGAATGCGGCAAGCTTCAACAGCCATATCCATTCAGAATGAAGGATTTTATATTGACCGGTCTGGCTGTGGGTGTAAATCTGGCTGGATTGATTTATTAATCGATGAAAGGTGGTGATGGCGTTTTCATAAAAGTATGCAGACAAAAATGGGCGTTATTCAATTTGTTTGATTTGGAAATGCACCAATTCCAATTTCACCAATACAATCATACTTTCGATGATTCAATAGAACAGGTAAAATTTTCGCGTCACGGTTAATTTGAATTCAAAGATGATATCACATCATAAGACCTGAGTCAGATTTAGCACGGATAACGATTTCAACAAAGCGTTTTTGGTTTGGATGTTCATAGCAAGTGACGGTTGATGTTCTAACGGATTTTGTTCTCTACCAGGTACAATTTAAAGACGGAGGGAGAAAATGGGTTACGATTATATTGTAGTCGGATCCGGATTTGGGGGCAGCGTTGCAGCGTTACGGTTGGCAGAAAAAGGATATTCTGTTTGTGTGATTGAAAGCGGGAAACGATGGGAAGCGCAAGATTTTCCCAGGAGCAATTGGACGTTCTGGAAATTTTTATGGGCGCCGGCGCTGTTTTGCTATGGTATTCAAAGAATTCAGTTCCTGAATGACGTCCTGATTCTGGGAGGAAGCGGTGTCGGTGGCGGGAGCCTGGTGTATGCCAATACGCTATTTGTACCGCCCGATCCGTTTTTCAAGGATCCGCAATGGAAGGGAATTGTGCCGAACTGGAAAACGGAATTGGAAATGCATTATGAAACAGCAAAAAAAATGCTCGGTGTGGTGACCAATCCCGCCTTTTGGCAGTCGGATCATGCGCTCAAAGATTACGCCCGGGAAATCGGTCGGGAGGATTATTTTAGAGCGTCAGAAGTCGGTGTATTTTTCGGCAAGCCAGGCGTGCTCGTTGCCGATCCATATTTTGGCGGAAAAGGTCCTGCCCGGATGGGCTGCACCCAGACCGGGCATTGTATGGTCGGATGCCGGGATGGCGGAAAAAATTCACTCGACAGGAATTATCTTTACCTCGCAGAGCAACTCGGCACGAAATTAATCGCAGAACACAAAGTCGTCGATGTCCAGTCGGACGGGAATGGTGAATACATTGTCACTGCCGAAAAATCGACCGATATAGTTTACCGGAGAAAACAAACCTACCGCGCCAGGGGGATTGTGTTCGGCGCAGGTGTGATGGGCACGCTCGAATTGATGATGAAATGCAAAAAGAAAGGATCATTGCCCGCTTTATCCGACAGATTGGGTCACGTTGTCCGAACAAACAGCGAAGTCTTAGCCGGTGTCACCTCGAAAAAGCGTACGAATTCGCACGCCAAAGGTGTGACGATTACGTCGAGTTTGTTTGTGAATGATAATACCCACATTGAATTGGTGCGCTATCCCAGCGGATCAGATATTATGGGATTATTCGGAGGCTTGCTCACCGATGGCGGAGGCGCAATTCCGCGACCATTAAGATTTGTTTTCAATTGTCTGCGTCATCCGTTGCAGTTCTTGCGCACGTTGTGGCCCTTCGGTTGGGGGGAGAAGAGCGTGATTCTTCTGGTTATGCAAACCCTGGATAACCATATTACCATTCTGCGGAAACGAAGATGGTGGGCGCTGTTTAAAGCCGGTCTGGCATCGAAGAATGACGGAAAGAAGATACCGACCTACATCCCCGAAGCCAATGATGCGGTACGAGGTATGGCACGGCGTCTGGATGCCATCCCCCAGAATGCCATCACCGAAGTGCTGCTCAATGTACCGATGACCGCGCATATCCTGGGAGGCTGCATTATCGGGCGCGATGCTGAAAGCGGTGTAATCGATCCGTACCACCGCGTTTTCGGATATCAAAATATGTACGTCGTCGATGCATCCGCGATTCCGGCGAATCTCGGTGTCAATCCGGCGTTGACTATCACGGCGATGGCGGAACGGGCAATGAGTTTTGTGCCGGAAAAGCAGCAATAGCAGCTATCCGGGATTTCATAATTTCTAAACCTGATAATTGCAGCGCTTCAATGCAGACAATGTATAGGTTACCTGTCCGTTTTCCACAACTGTCGTGTCAATGTATTTTGGATAAACGTTGAACTGGCGACTCCATACCAACCAATAAATTCACCGGCAAAAAACTCACAACATCCAGCCAGCAGGTTTTACAATAATGGTCAAACTATTGACGGGTTAACCTTCAAATTCCTTACTAATTGCTGGTCCTATATGAAACCGTTCTTGATTGACAGGTTGAAAGAGTTGATTACTTGATGAGAATCATGTTTATCTTGTCAAAAAGTACCGGAATAGTTACATGAATTCCCGATATTTCGTCATCGCGGATTAAATGCAGTTACCATTGCGTCCTGTTGAAAAGGTGTCCGAATATGGCTTGGAGATATTTTCAGGAAAATTGGATATAATGAATTGAGCTGCTAAATTAATTAAATATTTCCAATAAAAAACAAATCTAAAAAATAATCATTATTCAAATCTGCTTGAAAAATTCGAAAAATAGAAAAATAAAACTTGACTTTATAATTTAGAATTGCTATTTTGTGAACGAATTTTATTATTCAGAAAAGCAGATTACTTAGATTAAATCAATCCATGATGTTGTATCGTACTTATTGATGATGCAGTCCTGCTCAAACCAAAACTCCTTCTACATGCTTCAGTTGTACCCGACACCCAGGCTATAATGAGCAGGCGCTTAATAAATTCCACAAGCGTTCAGTCAAATATTGTATCGATCCAAATCAGTTCTATGCCCGAAATTTGGTAGTTATCCTTTTTAAGGTGAAGCGGCACCTTCGTAATAAGCAGCGCAAAAATAAAGATGATGATTGAAAGAAGGATTGTCGTTCCGAATACAGGGTTGAAATGAATTCTATTCCTGCTTACGTTCCCAATCCAGCTCATTCACCTCAACAAAATCTAAATCGAACCTCGTTGAACGCTCAAGTTTGAAATATAGTATGCTGGCGATTTATCGAATGTAATTCCTCAGTCGCCGCTCCCCGAACGCCAGTTTGGGAAGCCAGGAGGTATCGTAAACCATGAAAAGAACCATTAACTGAGCCATTACATTTTATCATTCCAATATTGTTGAATTCAGATAGCGCACGGGTAAATTGTCGAAATGCCGTCACTCTGGGTATACTTCCCGGATTGAGGAGCTTCGCCGATTATACCCATGATCGATGTCTGGCAACAGCCGGCAGCCTTCAATAAGTAATTTCCACAAAGGAAACACGCAATGGAAGGATTGCTTCATTCGAGCATCAAACGACGAAAGAAGCTATATGATAGCTATCAGCATCCGGTATATGTCTGGGAAAAATCCGGCGATGATTTTATACTCATTTATTTCAATGCTGCGGCTATCGAGGAATTCTCCCGCAAAAAAATAGTGAAATTGCTAGGCACCAAAGCCAGCCAATTGCAAACCAGCATGCCGCAAATCGTATCAGAATTGGCAAGATGTGCATCTGACGGCATTTCCTCATCGAAAAAAATCCAGATCCAGCACGATATGGGGGACAAGTCCAATCACTTCGTTGTAGCCTATCGTGCGCTCACTCCCAATTTGATTGAAGTACAGTCAAAAAATCATTCATATATAAAAGGCAACTCCGAGGCACAAATCGAGGCTATTTTCTCATCCGCAAACATGCAATCGATACTCGATGCAATCACCGAATCAATGCTCGTAGTCGATGAGGAAGGCGCAATTTTAATGTGCAATCAAGCCGCAACCGCTGCGTTGGGGAAAGACATCCATCATCTCAGGGAATTGCAGCAAAACGGAAAAACACTCAATTCTCCGCTTTTAGCGATGCTCAAGGCTAATTGGCTTACCTTCGAAACTGCACTCGTTTCGAAAAAATCAATCCGCTTCAGTGATCAATATAACGGAAAGTATTTCGATGTGAATATGGTTCCCATCAAACAGCCGGGGAAGCTGAAGCATTTCGTCGTTATTCATGCGCGTGATATCTCGGAATCGAAACGCATTGTAGAAGCGCTAAAAGCAAGCAAAAACCAATATCGTGTATTATATGAAAAAAATCCGACTATGTATTTTTCCGTGAATAGCGATGGGATCGTTCTTTCGGTAAATCCGTTTGGTGCCGAACAACTCGGTTATGCGTCGGACGAATTGGTTGGTGAATCCGTGCTGAAGCTGGTTCATCCTGAGGACCGAAATCTTCAGAAGCACTACCTGATTGAATGCGCTGCGAATTCCGGGCAGCTTTGCCATTGGGAATTTCGAAAAATCAAACGCGACAGCACAGTCATGTGGGTTCGTGAAACAGCGCGATCTGTCGCGGACAATTATGGGAATAGCATTATCCTTATTGTTTGTGAGGATATCACCGATTTTAAAAACGCCCAGCAAGAGCTACTGCGCATCACAAAGGCAGTTCAAAGCACCAGTGACGCAATATTATTGACAGATCGAACGGGAATCGGTATTTATCAAAACGATGCGTTCTTCAAGCTTCTGGGGTATTGCGAGGAAAATATGAATACTCGCATTTGTACCAGCGAAATCTTTGCCGAAGAGACCATCTCGCGCCAGATGGAAGATGCGATCCGGCAGGGCGTCTCATGGAATGGAATCATTCAGGTAAAACACCGGAATGGGCACACCTTGCCGGTTTCGCTTCGGTCCGATGCTATTTTTGATGAAGCTGGTAAAATCATCGGCTTTGTCCATCTTTTCAGCGATATCTCAGAGCAGATTCACGCGAGAAAAGAAAAGCAAAAGCTTGAAAAGCGATATTCAGAAGCTGAAAAGCTCATTACCATCGGTCATCTGGCGGCAGCTATTGCGCACGAATTGAATAATCCATTGGATATTATCCTGTCAAAGCTTTTTCTATTGCAAAAATCTTTTTTCAAAGATAATCAAAATCCTGAGTGTTGGGAGCATATTGTAAAAATCAAGCAGCAAATTTTCCGGTTGAGTCACCTGGCAAAAGACGTATTAGGCTATGCAAAGCCCTGGTCGATCGCTCTAAAACCGATTGACATCAATCGCCTGGCAAATCAGGTAATCGATTCGCTTTCCGATGCCTTGACCGGGAAGATCACAATTGAAAAACATCTTGCATCCGATCTACCGTGCATCGATGGCGATGCCTTCGGGCTTGAATTGGTGATTAAAAATCTGCTCGTCAATTCGCTGGAATCAGTGGGGATGGAAGGAAAAATTATTTTTGTATCGAAAATAGTGCAGAACAGCTTCATTGAATTGCAAATTATCGATAATGGAAGGGGTATCTCGGTAAAGGATCGCGAACAAATCTTCGAACCTTTTTTTACCAATAAAACGAAAATTGGCGGAACCGGTCTGGGTCTCTTCATTTGCAATAAAATAGTAAAACAGCATTCAGGAAATATTGAGGTTGTCAGCGAGGTTAATAAAGGTACATCGGTTACCATCCGACTACCTTTCAAATAAACTCAAACATATAAAGGAAGCTTCATTATGCATACAGTGCTTTTGGTCGACGATGAAAATGAAATTCTCAGGGACCGGTCGCGCATCATTGAAGGGCTTGGATATAAATGCTGCGTCGCTCAAAATGGCAAAGAAGCGATTCATCTGACTCAAAATGAAAAGCCTGATATTGTCTTGACCGATATGCGAATGCCAAACTTCGACGGATTGAACTTGCTAAGAGCGGTGCAGGAAATTGACCACAGCATCGCGGTTATTGTATTCACCGGCTACGGAACCATTGAATCCGCGGTGCGGGCAATTAAACTGGGTGCATTCGACTATATCCAGAAGCCGGTTTCGCCGGAAATGATGGAAATCCTTTTAAGAAGAGCCGTAGAGTATCGAAAGCTGCATTTTGAATGTACCACAGCCTCCTATAAATCAGAGACGATCTGCCAACTGGAAAACGTTACCGGCAAAAGCAATGTCATTTTGAAAATTCAGGAACGGGTGCTCAAAGTCGCCCAATCCGATGCGAATGTATTTATCTATGGCGAATCGGGAACCGGAAAGGAGTCCATCGCCCGCAATATTCATGCGCACAGTCGTCGGCGAGATAATGCGTTTATCCCGCTGGATTGTGTTGCCCTGCCAGAATCTTTGCTCGAGAGCGAGCTATTCGGATATGAGCAGGGAGCATTCACGGGCGCAGCGAAATCCAAACCCGGGGTGATGGAACTGGCTGATGGCGGAACGCTGTTTCTGGACGAAATTGTTGAATTGGCTCCACCCTTGCAGGCGAAACTTTTGCGCGCACTGCAAGAACATCAGTTTCGAAGAATCGGCGGTACGAAAATCATTGACGTCAATTTGCGCATCATCTCGGCTACGAATATCGAACCCAGGAAGGCGGTTGAAGACAAGCGGCTGCGGCAGGATTTGTACTATCGCCTGAATGTGGTTCCGATTTACATGCCCCCGCTTCGCGAGCGAAAAGAGGATATTCCGCTGCTGGTGCAGCAGTTTATCAAAAAATTCAATCCATCATCACCGAAGGAAATAAAAGGCATCACCGCGGATGCGATGAAATGTTTGAAACAATACGATTGGCCCGGCAATGTGCGTGAATTGCAAAACATTATTGAACAGGCGATGTCTTTAACTGATCATGATATGATTTATATGCAGGACCTGCCCGAATATATTATTACGAATAAAAATATACCGGCGGAGATCTGTTGTCATGGACTGAACTACAAGAGTGCCCGCAAAAAGTATCTTGACCAGTTCAACAAGAATTATTTCGCCAATTTGCTAAGAAAACATGACGGCAATATGTCGAGAGTCGCTCGCGAAGCCGGCATCAGTCGAAGAACGCTCTATCGGTTGCTGAATGATCAAGGCAAATGATCGTTTTGACTGGGTGACAGCGGTTCATGTTTACTCGGTGTTACAATTCATTAATTTAATTATAAATAAATCTTTAAAGTAATAAAATGAATGAGTGTGACAGAAAGTAAACATAAAAATTTGAAAAATAGTCACATTGAAAAACGCTTAGGTGCTATAAAAACCATGATTTATAAGCAAAATAATTGTTTGGCACGATGTATGCAAATGACGCATCGGTACCTCATACTAAATTCAAAATGTCTTATTGAAAAGTAATATAATAGTGATATTGCTTCTTTCGGATTATTGCTAAATTACATGACGTTAATCAAATCCTATTCCTCGCCAAATATTGTGTCAAAACTCCTTTCTGTTCCTCTGGTTGAAGCCGATTCGTGAAGCTGATCTTCTGCTGCGTAAGGAAGGAAGCGCATATCCGCGTTACATGCCGGTGATTTTCCTGGTGTGCGGAGTCAAACCATGAAAATTGAAACGCCTCTTTGCGTGACGAAATCGTTGTGATTGATTATTAGCATGAAAGTAAGGCAATCATGAACTTACTATCAATGTATCACGGAGAAGAACGCTTCAGTGCCACAAGCACTGCAAAGTCAGTGGTAATTGTTAGTGATGATCCTGAAATCATTCATCAGCTTGAAGAGCTGCTTACGCCGCGGGACTATGTGATTATAAAGGAGGAATCCCGACTCAAATCTGTCCGAAAAATTCTGGAACAAGAAATAGATTTTTTAATTCTGGATTTGGATTACCCGATTGATGCAAGCATCGATTTGATAGATATCATCAAGCGTACCCGACCCAGGCTGCCGATTGTGGTTCTGTCCGATAACAACTCGCTTGAAGCTGTAAGGAAGCTATCGGAAGCCGGTGTCTTTTATTGCGCATTTAAGCCAATACAGATTGGGGAAGTTGAGAAGGTGTTCGAGGCTCTCGAAAGAATGAATTCAAGGCACTGAGAAGCACGAAGCGGAGTGAGTTCACATTTTTCCGAAACTCGCACGCGATCGAAAATTCAGGATTCTTGTTGTACTTTAAATAGCCTGTTACAATTGAAAAGGCTACCGGTTGACTCGCCAAAGTCTATCTAACCGGTAGCCCTGGATACCACAAGAGGCGTATGGTGTCATCCGCCCTTGCGGCTTTTGTTTTAATATAGTTATAATGTTTTTCAAAGTCAACTTTATTTTTTGAGGGAATTTATGGTGCAGACTTCCGTTCGATCCTGTTACCATCGTACGAGCCGTCAACCGCGATGTCCCGAGCTTGAAACAAGCATGGAGGCAATCCAGGATATCGAAGCTATTCAATCGAGCGCGTTAGCGAGCATTCGCATTGTAGCGTATGCTGTCTTTTTTTATGGTTTGATCTTCTCCAACTCCTGTTTGGCTCAGGATGATTTTCTCAAAAAAGACCAGTATCAAATAGGACCGGATGAAAGGCTGCTGATCACGGTTCATGTCTGGGGTGAGGTAAGAACTCCCGGCGGATTCCTTGTACCCGATGACACAGATATCCTTGAACTTATCTCAAAGGCGGGGGGACCCACTGAATTTTCAAATTTAAGTGATGTTAAAATTACACGCGGATTGACAAGTTCGAATGCTGAGGGACAGGATACGGAGAGTGGATATGGCGGTGAAGCTGCCGATGATGCACGCGCACGTCGCAAAGTGCGCAAACAGGTTATAAAAGTTAATTTGAAAAAGCTGCTGGACAACGAACGCCATTATACGCAATTACCAAGACTTCAACCGGGTGATGTTGTCAGGGTGGGCAGAAACGCCTGGTTTACCTGGCAAGCAGTCATCCGGGTGGTTTCGCAAGTGGCGATCATTGTGCAAGCATGGTATTGGTATAGCCGAATTGAGTGAAATCGTAAGCAGGACATTATGCGTTCGCCGGCTTGAAACAGCAAATATGCAGGAAGATTATGACGACCAATCAATCACAAGCGCTCGATCTGAATAAAATTCTACACATCATTTTCAGGAGAAAATGGTTGATTCTTTTCTGCCTGATAGATGTCATGCTGCCGATCATAATCTATAATCATCATGCAATGCCGGTTTATGAAGCTAATACAACCATTGTCTTCGAAGAGCAGCGCGGACCGGCAGCATCGATAAATCCTTTCAAAATATCCCTTAACAAAAGCTTTATCATCAATCAGATCGAGGAGATCAAAAGCAGGTCATTGGCGGAAGAAGTCGCAAAAGCATTGCCGCGAAGCGTGATAAATACGTTTATTTTCCCTGAAGATACATTACATGGATTTGATAAAGACAGGTTTATATCCCGGCAGATTCAGGAAAGTATTTCAGCGAATTCAATTCCGAATTCCGAAGTGATAAAAATTGAAGTAAAAGCCTATTCTCCGATAGCAGCAGAAATTATCGCGAATACGATTGCCGATGTGCTTAAAAAGCGAAATTTAGAGGTGAGGCGAGAAGAAACAAATAATGTCCGCAAAATCATCGAGGAACAGTTGGGCATGTTTAAGCGCCAGTTGGATGAGGCTGAGATCACCCTGAAACTGTTTAAAGAGCAAAGCAAAGTCACCGCCATTGAACAGGAAGCCGCCGAAGTGCTTCAGCGTATCACTGAGGCGGAAAATATTTATAATCAGGCGAAAGCCAACCTGGATGCCGCCGAGAAGCGATTATCCTATATACAGAACAAACTTGAGAAAGAGCGGAAAGATCTGGTTCCATCGGTCACCAAAATCACCAGCCCCTGGGCGCAGAAGCTCAAGCAACAGCTCGTTGATCTGGAAATTCAATATACCACCTTGAAAGTGCAAAACTATGCCGATTCGCATCCCAAGATGCGCAATTTAAAGCGTCAGATCGATCAGACAAAAGAGAACCTGAAAGAGGAGAGCCTTAAAATTGCCGCTGGCGAAAATATCGTCGATCCGATCTCCCAGATTCAAAACTTCATGGAAGAGTCGATTGCGCTGGAGATAGAGATGCAGACGTACCAGGCTCAGGAAAAAGCGCTGCAAGAAGTCATCGATAATTATAACCGAAAACTCAGCACACTGCCGGATAAAGAACTACGTCTGGCGCAGCTTTTACGAAATAAGGAAGTCAATGAAAAAATATACATGATGCTGCTGGAAAAGCGGGAGGAAGCTAAAATAGCAGAAGCTGAAAAAGTGGGAAATATCAGAATAATCGATCCGGCACAAATCCCGCGGTTTCCGGTGGAACCCAGAAAAGCCTTGAACTTGATTGTCGGTTTCATCCTGGGACTGAGCATCGGCATGGGTTTGGCGTTTTTAATCACATTTCTCGATAGCAGCATAAAAACGTCTGAAGAGGTTGAGCAACTCACGAATTTAAGTGTGCTGGGAACGATTCCCCGTATTCGTTCAACCCCCAAAAAGGTGAGCCCGGCACATTACAAATTCAATGGTGGGCGGAAAACGAATGAATTGGTTTCCAGATTGATCACCGAAACCAACCCCAAATCCCCCGAAGCCGAGGCATTTCGCACGCTGCGAACGAACCTGCAATTTTCCGCTTTTGAATCGCCTTTGAAAACGATTCTGATCACCAGTTCCAGCCCGAATGAAGGCAAATCTCTGATCACAGCCAATCTGAGCATCGCGACCGCACAAATGGGTTTGAAAACGCTGCTCATTGATGCGGATTTGCGGAAACCGGTGCTGCACCTGCTTTTTCAAAAGCGTCGAGAACCCGGGCTAATCAATCTCATCACCACCAGCAAAGCCCTGAAACACCAACTTCCCCATCGGATAGCCAGGCAGCCGGGTGATTCAATATACCAGGGATATCAATTTGATGAAACTGATGAATCGGCTTTGTCAATGGAAGAGGAACTCGACGCGGAACTTCGGCGGATTATTTCTGCCACGCATGTGAACAATCTGGACTTGCTCACATGTGGGGTAATACCGCCGAATCCGTCAGAAATATTAGCCTCAGAAACAATAAAACGAATTTTGCACGAATTACGATCACGGTATGATGCCATCATCGTTGACACGCCTCCGATTAATATTGTGACCGATGCCGGTATTTTAAGCCCTCTCGTCGATGGCTCAGTTCTGGTAGTCAAAATAGGCGGTGGCTCGGAAAAAGATATAAAACGCGCGAAATCGTTGTTGCAGCAGGCACGGGGAAAAATTATTGGCGTGGTCATCAACTTTATTGATGGCAAAGACGGATATTCGAACTATTACCGCTATTATTATTATGATGATTCGGATGGTCGAAAAGTTAAAAAACGAAAAAAAAGTGAAAACACTAATTTATAAAATAAGCCTCAAAAAAATAACGCAATACGGAGAATGTCATGAGCAAATATATGTTCCACATAATCGGCGGATGCCTGGTCATTAGCCTTATCCTTTGTCTGCCAGCCTTTGCGTTGTCCGGGGGACAACTCGGCGGGACTATCTATTATAACGGTCTGCAAAGCGGTCCGGTCAAAATTGTAGCCGTGAGTTTTCCGCCAAATCTTGAGAAGCCTTTCACCCACACGACTATTGATGCAATTGGCGAATACCACATAGAGGCGCTTGACGATGGACTCTATTTTGTGGGCGCATTTATGGACGTCGATGGCAACCAGTTACCGCATTATTCGGAACCGATCGGAATCTTCCGCTCGCCGGTCTACATCATTGACGGCAGCAGTGTGTCATCGGTGAGTTTCGCACTCAAAGATTTACCCAGGGGCACCGCATCTTTTTCAGGCATAATTCAGTACCCGGGAACGCAATCAGGGCGCCTTCACGTCTTTGCCCTGGGCTGGAGCCTGACCCCCATTACTATCAGCAGTTTCAATTTGGGTGCCGAAAACACGTATAAACTCGAAGGACTGGCAAAAGGCAAATACCTGGTAGCGGCATACCTGGATACCGACGGGAATTGCATGCCCGGTTTCAATGAACCGCTAGGAATTGCCAGGGATGTCGTGTATCTTGGTCATGGCGAAAAAATGCTGCTGCCTGACCTGTATTTATTGGATAATGTGAATTATAGCGGATCGATTTCCGGCACTATTTCCTATAACGGAGCGGAATCCGGGGAGCCGATCATCGTATGCGGCGGCTTTTCGAATACACCGCTCAAGATGATTGATGCCGATCTGACGTCCGGCAGTTACATGATCGAAAATCTGGCGCCGGGCAGCTACCGGCTGTTTGCGTTCCTCGATTGTGATCAAAACCGGAGTTTCAGCCTGGGAGAGCCTTTCTCCGAGACGTATGTGCGTTCGATCGAATTGGACGCTGATACCGACGTTACCGGCATCGCTATCGAGCTGGAGGATTATGGCGCCAGCACCATCGCGGGAAATGTTTCGTATAGTGGCGCAAACCAGGGGATCATCGCAACCATGGCGTTCGGATTGTCGCCGACGCCGATTAATCTGGCTTTGAATACGGCGCCGGGTGAGTATGAACTTAACGGGCTGGCTGCGGGAATTTACGCCGTCGGATCGTTCATGGATGCCAATTTGAATCTGATACCCGAAGCCAGCGATCCCATGGGATTATTCACTGATAGCCTCATTACTCTGCACAGCGATCAGAAAATATCGAATGTCAATATTGTGCTGGACAATACTCCCGAAGCAGCCATTTCCGGGAATATTATTTCAACGGATAATTCAGCAGCCACTGTGTATATCGCAAGTTTCGGATATGCAACCACGCCGTTGAAATTGATCAAAGTGAAAGGCGAAACATTTTACCAAATCTCAGGATTGGCAGCCGGAAAATACATCGTGGCGGCGTTCAAAGATTTGGATGGCAACGCGATGTTCACGCTGGACGAACCGTACGCCTTCACCGATGGCGTTGTGAATGTGCCCCGCGATGAAGAGGTGGTTGACATCAACCTGAATTTAGCGACTGACGGTCAATTCGTCTCCGGAATTGATGATGACGCGATATTTTTCGAGAATATCCAGTATGCGCTGGCGCCCAATTTTCCCAATCCATTCAATCCGGCGACGATCATTTCTTATCAGGTCCCGGAACTCAGCATGGTGAATATTACGATTTATAATCTGCTGGGGCAGGAAATTATCAGATTGGTGAATGAGCGCAAAGCGATGGGCACGCATCGGGTCGTATGGGATGGGGTGGACCGCAACGGGCGCATTGTGCCCGCCGGGGTTTATATTTATTCGATGCAAGCCGGAACATATTCCGAAGTCAAAAAAATGACTCTCATTCGCTGAGCTGATCGAATTTTCGTTCAAAAAGAAGCTATTTGCATGCGCATGCTTCAATGTGATATGATTGAACCGGCGTTATCGAAAGCTATTGTTTGAATTCAGTCGCGTATTCATTGAAATGGAAATGACAGTATCCGGAGCCCGTCACTTTCGGCAATCGGCTGTGCGCCGCAGTGAGTGACACTCGATTTTATTTTGATACCATTTGACGAATGACTTGTTTTTGTGCCTGATCGAAAGCTTCAGGTGCATTAAAACGCGTTTTGTCCTGATTTTTTTTAAAACCTCAAGCCTGGTTAGCCGCTTTCTGTGACTAACGAGGCTGTGCTATGCCCACACTACAATCACAAGCTTCGTTTCGACTTACTCTAATGAATAATAAAACTTCCATGAAACAATCAGATTCAATATTCGGCGAGTTAAATTTCACACCACATTGGTACGCGCTGCGCACAAAATTCAGACACGAGAAAAAAGTTGCCTCGCGATTGGAAAATAAAGGAATAATCAATTATTTGCCAGTGAATGCCAGTTACCGGCGTTGGAGCGACCGCTACAAAAAAATTGATGAACCACTATTTAGCTGCTATGTGTTTGTTTTCATCCCCCTGAGCGAGCGCTTGCTTGTTGTTCACACCGAAGGTGCCGCCAGATTGGTATTCTTCAATGGCAAGCCGGCGATTATACCGAATAAGCAGATCGATGCCATCAAGAAAATTCTCGAATCCGATCAGGTCGTGCAACGAGAAAATTTTTTTCGGGAAGGGCAGCGGGTCAGGATCTGCAGGGGCACACTTTCAGGCATAGAAGGAATATTTGTGAGAAATAAAAATGGCGGCAAATTGATGATTCTGGTGGATACCATCAAACAGGCGATCTCAATCGAGATCAACGCAAACAACCTAGAGCCATTATAACTGCACGTTTCGGAGATCAGGACGATAGCATGAACGACACCATAGTCAACGGGAGGAATTAATCGTGCAATACTTAAGAAAAATAGCGTTGGATATTGTTTTATTTGCTGTAAGCTGCATTCTGGCGTTTTTAATTCGTTTTGATTTCGCCGTGCCGGCGGTGTATCAAGATCAGATATTGCTTCTGCTACCGGTTTTCGTACTGATAAAAGTGAATACGGCATTCATTCTTAAAATTTACAATAATGATTATAAATATTTCAGCGTTCCAAATGTGCTGTCAATTTTTAAATCGCTCGCCGCCAGTAACGCCCTGATTTTATTGCTCATCTATGGTTTTCCGATTCTGTTTAAATGCCCGAAATCAGTCGTTGTTATCGATTGGCTGCTGGCGTTTGTTACCATTTGCGGAGCCAGGGCATTCATCAAAAGCTATAAACGAGGAACGCTTCATGGCACAAAAAAAAATCGCATTCGGGCGTTAATTATCGGCGCGGGCGATACCGGCGAGTCGATCTTGCGTGAACTGACCAGTTATAATCATTATAATTATTTAGCGGTAGGACTCATCGATGATGATCCGAGAAAAAAGAACATGACCGTTCATGGCATAAAAGTCGTCGGAAATATTGCCAACCTCGCTCAAATAATCCGGAATTTGAATGCTGCGCTGCTGATTCTTGCCATCCCGTCAGCCAGCAGAAGGCAATTAACATCGCTCATGAAGCTCGGAAAACAGTTGAATGTAAAAGTACTGACTGTTCCTTCGCTTTACGAATCTAACGAACAGACATCCATCATCAACCAACTCAGAGAATTGAAATGTGAAGATATCCTTTTCCGTGAGCAAGTGCAATGGAAGAGCGATGAATTGGAAGAAGAAATTAGAGGGAAACGAATTCTGGTTACAGGTGCCGGTGGTTCGATAGGCTCAGAATTGTGCCGGCAGGTGCTAAAATACAAACCGGAACAATTGATTTTATTCGAGCGGTCGGAATTCAATCTGTTTAAAATCGATCGCGAGCTCAGAAATGATTTTCCCGGTCAAAAGGTGTTTCCACTCATCGGCGATGTAACGGATTTCAGTATGACGTATCGCGTGATCGAAGTGTTTAAACCAGATATCATTTTCCATGCGGCAGCCTATAAGCATGTTTGTGTGATGGAAAACAATCCCGAAGTCGCCATCAAAAACAACGTAGTCGGTACAGCGAATGTGGCAAAAGCCGCCATGCGAGCCCGCGTAAAAAAGTTCGTTTTGATTTCATCGGACAAAGCTGTGAATCCGTCAAGCATTATGGGGGCGACCAAACGGATTTGCGAAGAATATGTGCGCTCTCTCGCCAAAATGAATGGCAACCTGTTTTTTGGCGTGCGATTCGGAAATGTTCTGGGCAGTTCAGGCAGTGTGCTGCAAATTTTTAAAGACCAGATTGCAGCCGGCGGACCGCTCACCGTCACCCATCGCGAGACTACGCGCTATTTCATGACGATTCCCGAAGCAGTGCACCTGGTGCTTCAAACAGTTAAATATGCGGAGGGGGGGGAAATTTTTATACTCGATATGGGAAAGCCGGTACGAATCGTCGAGCTGGCGAAAAAAGTGATTACCATGTCCGGATTGAAACCGGGTGAAGATATTGAAATCGTTTACACGGGCTTGCGACCGGGCGAAAAGCTGTTCGAAGAGCTGTATGAAGAAAACGAGCAGTTGGAAAAAACGCCGCATAAGAAAATTCTTCGCATTAAAAACAACAATCATTGTTTAGATCTTTCCCGGTTATGCCGTGAAACGTATATTTTGAAATATTATGCATCGCATCAGAACCGGGATGAACTGCTGGAGAAAATGAAGCAACTAATCCCCACGTTCGAGCCGACGTTTCCTGAAAAAGCCCTCAATTTAAGCCAAATACAAAGCCGCAATTAAATATAAAACCCGGCATTATGAAAGCATTGAAGCGTTTATTTTATTGGGCAATTATGATTGGTTTATGTCAACATGTAATTTCGCAAACCAAAGGCAGGATTGCAGGAAATGTTTATGATGAACAAACCATGGAACCGTTGCCTTACGTGAATATTAGCATCATGAAGACGCAATATGGCACGACATCCAACGTAAAAGGACATTATGAACTGAAATTGTCACCAGGCAGCTATGAATTGATGTTTTCGATGATTGGCTATAAGCCGTATAGGAAAGAGGTGACACTTATCAATGAGGAGATAATTGATTGCAATGTCACTTTATCACCAACAGTGCTTTATATGCCGGGCTTTACTGTTATTGCACCGAAAACGGCGCAGCAAAAGCAAAATGAAAGCGTCAGCAGTTTTGCCTTTGAAACGAAAAAAATCAAGGAACTGCCATTTTCGCTGAATGATATTAATCGGGCGCTGAAAATTTTGCCGGGCATTTCATCGAATAATGAAAAAAGCAGCGAATTCAATGTGCGCGGCGGCAGCTTTGAAGAAAATCTGGTACAAATTGATGGCGTGACGATTTATCGACCCTTTCATTTAAAGGAAATGCCCAACGCCAGTATCAGCATATTAAATATGAATTTGATGCAGAGCGTGAATCTAATCACCGGTGGATTCCCCGCAAAGTATGGCGACAAGCTGTCTTCAGTGTTGGAAATACAGTACCGCAGCGGAAATATGGATCGACTGAAAAGCCAAATCGAAATCGGGGCGGTCAATGCCAATCTCCTGGTTGAAGGTCCGCTCGGGGAGCGCTGCTCCGCAATCGTCGGCTATAATAAAAGCTATTTCCAGCCGGCAATGCAAGTCATGAATCGATATTTTCCTGAATTCCTGAGCGATATAACTGGTTACCCCGGTTTTTATGACATACAGGGCAGGGCGCTTTTTAATTTTAATGAGCAACATCAGGCGTCCCTGTTGGTGATTAATTCCAAAGATCGTTATGTTGAGGAACCGCGAATACGCTATGAAGAATTCACGCGATCTTTCGAATCGGTTTATGCAAGGATGAAAACAACGGATAACAGCGAATTCAATGGGGAATTCAGCAATACGCTGATCGCATTTCAACTGAGCAATCAGTTTAGCGGAAATTTTCATTCAAGTGCAACGCTTTCATATTATGATGAATTTGAGAACCTGGTTTTGACTTCGGATTATATCATAAAAAATCGATTCTATTATCACGATAGCGATGCGTACCGCGGCTTCACAAATTATAATAATTGCGATCAATATCGCTCCGAGCTAAGCCTCAAAACGATCGAAGCCAAAGAAGAGTGGGCGCTGAAATTATCGCCGTATCATGAACTGGAAAGCGGTGTCTATTTTCAGCAACTCAAAACACTGTACAATTTAACCGACCGTTCCGAACGAATCACCTTTCACAACCTTTTGAATTACCCGGACACCTCCAAAATAGACACCATATTTTATGATGATAATTACGACAATACATCTTCATTTTCATCGACATCCTATAAAGCCGGGGGCCATTTTCAGGATAACTGGCATCTCAGCGAAAACCTGTTCGCGAATATAGGCATTCGATTCGATTATTTTGATTTTAACCGGAATGTCAGTATCTCACCGAGGATTTCGTGTTCCTACGTTTTAAATACCGGCAGTCTGCTGAAATTCGCCTGGGGCGTATACGAGCAAACGCCAATGTATAATGAATTCAAGTACGAGTACGCCAGCTCGGAGAATACGCAGAATCAACGTGCCATTCATTACATCGCGGGGATTCAGCAGAAAATTTTAGACCGATTTGAATTACGATTGGAAGGCTATTTCAAGGATTATAAAAGCCTTATTCCTTATTATCTCCGCAGCGGCTACAAGCTTTCAACCCAGGAAAATTCTGCCATCGGGTATGCAAAAGGCTTTGATCTCCAATTCAAATACAGTCTGCGTTCACTGTCGGGATGGCTCAGTTACGGCTATCTGATTGCAAAGGAAAAAAACCGTGAAGCCGGCACAGGCTATTACCCGCGCACTACCGATCAAAGACATAGCCTGGCTGCCATCGTCGATTGGGCGATTTCCAAACAGTGGCGTATTTATGGAAAATTCCTCTATGGGAGCGGTTTCCCATATACACCGATGGTATTTGAGATTGAAACACAACGATTCATCACGACTGCCATGAATTCGGAGTACCTTCCTGCCTATCGGCGGTTTGATTTGCGCCTGTCACGATATTTTGATTTTTCATGGGGACAATGCGAAATCTACCTGGAAGGGATCAATATCTTCAATTGCGATAACGTATTCACCTACCATCATTATGGCATCGATGAATATGGCAATACCACCAAAGAGCCCAAAATGCTTCTGCCGTGCGTACCCAATGCCGGTTTCAAATTGTCACTTTGAAAATCATTCGAGGTGATTGAAAGATGAAATCAAACACATTGAAATTCAATATAAGCCTGGTGGCAGGCTGCGTATTTGTGATGAGCAGCGTCTTCTCCCAGATAACGATTACCGAGGATACAACTCCTTCGGAGATCGGCACGTGGTGGATTACGATGAACGATACGACTGCCAATATGCAAGTCGATGTGGGATTGCCGGGAGCCGATCAAAGTTGGGCGTTCATGCAGCCGATTGCCGGAATCGAAATCAATCAGGCGATCGTTGCCGCGGAATCCACTCCATTTGCCGGATTCGATGAAAGCGATTTCGCGGTGAAATACGAGAATGGCGTGCTGGATTTAATTTACAGCGACGTTTTTCCGAGTCTTGAAGGCGATGTTTATTTTTACCAGCAAGTAACCGATACAGCACTGGTCATCCTTGCCAGCGGATTTCATTCAAACATGCTGGTGGGCGCGAGTCGATTCGAGCCAAACGGTGTGGTGGTACATCGACTGCCCGCGACCTACCTCGATCAGTGGACAACGCAATCCAGGTTTACCATTGAAAAGGATACAACGCTGCTCGGGATTACCGGAACGTATAAGATGACCATCAATGACAATTCGGAGCACCTTATCGATGGCTGGGGAAGAATGGCGCTGCCTTTCGGTGAATTCGATTGCCTGCGCATGAAGAGCCACATTTCAATGACGGCACAAATCACCTTCAATGGCATTCCGGTATCAACCAGAATTCTGCAATTCATAAATTATAACTGGCTGGCGAGATATTATGGTATCGTTTTGCGGATCAGCAGCCACGATGGTGAACAGAGCGATCAATTTACCAGTGCACGCATTGTTTCGCGGATGAGCAGCTTTTTGCCGATACCGACAGCAGTTTCGGCACTGGAATCACCACCGGTGCGAGCATTTGAGCTGCAGGGCAATTATCCGAATCCGTTTAATTCGGTAACATCGATTCCCTTTCAGCTTTTCGAAGAGGGGAGCGTATCGTTTAAACTATACAATTTGTTGGGACAGGAAATCCGTTTGCTCACCAATGGTTTGAAATCGGCGGGACACCATCTCATTACATGGAATGGACAGGATGAATTTGGCAGGCAAGCTCCGGCGGGCACTTATATTTATCGATTGGAATTTGTTTCGAATGGTGGCGAGACTCACAGGAAGGAAGGCAAATTGCTCATCGTCAGGTAGTAAATGGCGTACTGCATAACCGGGTATTTGTAGGTGCAACATGAGCGTTCAAAAAAAAATTCGTCGTTTCATCTCCAGGAATTTTTTATTTTCCAATCCGGAGAGAGAGATTGCGAACGATCAATCCTTTCTGAATTCAGGCATCATCGATTCCACAGGTTTCCTGGAACTGATTTCGTTCCTGGAAGATACCTTCAAAATTCAAATCGAAGATGATGAACTCATACCCGAAAATCTGGATTCTATCGACCGGTTGAATAAATTCGTATTAAAAAAGAAACAGCATGGTCTGGTAACCGCTTGAAATATTTTGAAAAAGCCGCACCATTCATTTCAGCAGCGGGCTGAACTGCCTTTTCACCTTCAAAAAATAGATTCTTTGTTATGCTGGTAGCCGAATTCCTCGAAGCAAGCGCATATAAAACGCCCGACAAGGTTTGCCTGGTCTGTGATAACAAGCGATTCACTTACGGCGAAATCGAAACGGCAGCCAACAAGCTGGCGAACGCACTGGTGGCGCAAAACGTTCGGCGAGGCGATCGCGTGGGGATATATTTGACGAATAGTGCCGAATTGGTAATAGCGATATTCGGTGTCCTGAAAGCCGGTGCCACTTTCCTGGTGATCAATCGAACCGTGAAGTTCGGGAAACTGGCATACATCCTGACCAATTGCCAGGCAAAGGCGATTATCACCGATGCCGAAGCTTTCGAATCGTTGTCAGCGCAGCGCGATCAAGTGGCATCTCTGCAAGTGGCGATTATCACAAATATTCCGGAAGGCGAGGATTATGCCCTGAGATATGTGATCCTGGAGCAGATCATGGGGGATGAATCGGATGCGGCGCCCGATAGCCGCTGCATTGACATGGATTTAGCCGCATTGATTTATACCTCAGGCTCCACCGGATTTCCCAAAGGTGTGATGCTGACACACCTGAACATGATAGCCGCAGCCAATTCGATCACCCAATACCTTGAAAATAATTGCGACGATATCATTCTGAATGTACTGCCGCTGTCGTTCGATTACGGTCTGTACCAGGTATTGATGGCATTCAAAATCGGCGGCACATTAATTCTGGAAAAGTCCTTTTCCTATCCCTATCCAATTATTGAAAAACTTATTTCCGAAAAAGTGACCGGATTTCCCATCGTACCAACCATTGCGGCGATGATTACGCAATTGAAAAATCTTGAGAGATACAATTTCGAGCACCTGAGATACATTTCAAACACAGCCGCACATCTGCCGCGAGCGCACATCGACAAACTCAGGACAATATTCCCCAAAGCCAAAATTTACTGCATGTACGGCTTGACCGAGTGCAAGCGTGTGTCCTATCTGCCGCCGGACAAGCTGGATGAGAAGCCGGATTCAGTAGGCAAAGGCATGCCCAATGAAGACGTATACATTGTGAATGAGGGAGGCGAAGATGTGGCGCCGGGAGAAATTGGCGAACTGGTGGTAAGGGGTTCCAACGTAATGCAAGGCTATTGGGGCATGCCGGAGGAAACAGCCAGGGTATTGAGACGCGGACGCAATCCATGGGAGAAAGTGCTTTATACCGGCGACTTGTTTAAAAAGGATGCGGATGCGTATCTCTATTTCATCGGGCGCAAGGATGATATTATCAAATCAAGAGGTGAGAAAGTAAGTCCGCTGGAAATTGAGAACGTGATACACCGCATGCCGGGAGTAGCAGAAGTATCGATTACAGGCGTAAAGCATGAAATTTTCGGCGAAGCGATCAAGGCAATCGTCGTGCGCGACTCAGACGGAGCGATCCTGACCGCAGAAGCAATCAAAGATTATTGCTCAAAGAACCTCGAAGATTTCATGGTACCGCAGATCATCGAATTTCAGAGTTTGCTTTTGAAGACGGATTCGGGGAAGGTTAGGAGGGGGAAGCCCGAAAAAAAATTTAATAACGCAAAAAAGAACATTTGATTATTATCATACTGCTCAATAAAAATGTGGGGATAAAGGCATGAAACTACTTATTAAATCCATCCTGGACGTTGCTTTAGGTTTAATTCTATTGATAGCATTGAGCCCTTTGTTGTCGCTCATCGCGATAGCGATCAAGCTGGATAGCAAAGGGCCGATAATATTCAAACAGCTAAGAGCGGGTAAAAATGGACAACCATTTAGAATATATAAATTCAGGACGATGGTAGATAATGCTGTAAATATGGGATTGGGATTGCGCCTTGCTCAAAATGATTCGAGAATTACGACTGTAGGACATTTTTTACGAAACTGGAGTCTTGATGAGCTTCCCCAGATTATAAATATTATTCGTGGGGAAATGAGTTTCGTTGGTCCCCGACCAGCAATGTGCGATCAAATCGAATATTATGATAATGTCCAACGAAAAAGATTATTGATGAAACCGGGAATTACAGGGTGGGCACAGGTAAATGGCAGAAATTCATTGACCTGGGAAGAAAGAATGCCCCTCGATGTGTGGTATGTGAATAATTTTTCGTTGATGCTTGATTTTAAAATATTTGCTAAAACTTTTACTGTTTTATTATTCAAGAAAGGTTTATATGCCAAAACCGGCATTAATGAAGGGTATGGACCGAGTTTAATATCAAAAGCCAAAAGCAGACAGCTAAGCTAAGAGAGCCTTGATGAATACGAAAGTTATTATTTATGGTGCAGGTCAGAATGGGCGTGTTGTAGTTGAGATTCTTAAGGCAACGAATCGACATAGCGTTGTTGGTTTTATCGATGATAATCATGCACTCCACAATAAAACCATTGTTGAGTTGCCTGTTTTGGGCGATAGAACAGCTCTTGATAATCTTGGCACTAATGGGCATATCAAAAGCGCATTTGTCTCCATTGGCAATAATAAAATCCGCGCTCAAAAGGCTTTGTTGATGAAAGAGAAAGGATTTGCTTTAATAAATATAATCCATGAAAGCGCAATTATTTCAGAGAGTGTTGAATTAGGGGAAAATGTACAAATAGGCGCCGGTGCCATAATAAACACGAATAGTAAAATCGGTAATAATGTAATTATTAATACCGCTGCAACGATAGACCATGATAATGAGATTGGAGATAATGTGCAAATTTGCCCTGGCGTCCACCTGGCAGGAGTAGTAAAAATACAAGAGTCCTCATTTATCGGAACAGGAGCGATTGTTATCAATAATGTCACTATTGGAAAAAATGTCGTCGTTGGCGCCGGTACATTAGTATTGAAGGATGTTCCTGATAATGCTGTAATTATTGGCGTGCCGGGTAAAGTGCGGGAAGTATAGGAATACATTTTTATTTAAAATAACCTAATTGAAATATTAAGATTAAGAGCGGGCTAATTGGAAGTAAATATGTTTGAATCCCATAAAACATCAATTAATTCTAAAGTGAAATTAAATAGAGGGATAGGGTCTGAATTTTGGTTGCCTTCAAAATATGTTTCGAATAAAAATAGCGATGAGCTAGCCAATATCCTGCCCGATGGAAAAAAGCAGTTTGTTACGAGTGGAAGGGAAGCAATTTTCCAAATCATTCGGTCTATCGGTTTTGAGAGGCAATCTGTCTTAGTACCTGCATATCTTGATTGGACAGTGATCGATCCCTACATCAGAACAAATACAAATTTTAAATATTACAAGGTTAAAGAGAATCTAAATATCGATCTTGATGATATTAAAGCAAAACTGAACGATGATACTAAAGCTATTGTTGTTATACATTATTTTGGATTTCTGCAATCGGTTGATGTGCTAAAAAACACAAAGAAAAACCTTATTGTCTTAGAGGATACAACACATTCGATATTAAGTCAGCATCAAGATATTCCTTCCGGTTCATTTGGAGATATCTCATACGCTGGATTTCGAAAACTATTACCTATACCAGATTGTGCCGTAATTTGCTATAATAACGACAGATTCTCCATTCCCGATCTCGATGAGCAAGATTTAGGTCATCTATTATTAAGAGAAAAACGAACACTTGGACTTTATTATAGCGGGAAATATGTAGAAAGAGGAGATGAATTTTCAAAAAGGTTGGCTCATTTGAATTTTAACCTTGCTGAAGAATTGATACAATTAAACTATTCAAAACCCTGCAAAACCTCGGAAAATTCTGCCTGCTTATTAACTCAAATGAGATTTAGTGAAATAATACAGCAGCGTATTAAAAATTTTACATGTTTGCTTGAGCAGGATTTAGGTAAGGCGACACCTTTCTATAATTATTTGCCTGAAGGCATCTGTCCGTTGGGTTTTCCCATAATTTCTGATAAAAGGGATGAATTAAGGCAGTATTTGATATCAAAAAAGATATATCCACCTATTCATTGGATTTTGCCAAATTCGATTAATAAAGAAGAATTCAGCCTTTCATGGGAAATTTCGGGTAAAATTCTCACAATTCCGATAGACCAGCGATACGATGAATCACACATGCACTATATCGCAAAAACATTAAAAGAGTTCGATTAGGAGAATAAGCTGACAATGAATATACCACTCTCCTCTCCCGATATTACAGAATTAGAAATTAAATATGTTACGGATGTTTTAAAAACTCCCTATTTAAGCCTGGGACCTAAGCTCAATGAATTTGAGGAAAAATTTGCAGAATATATCGGCGCTAAACACGCTATCGCAGTTAATAGTGGAACCAGCGGTTTGCACTTGTGCATAAAAGCTCTTGGCATATCGGAAGGCGATGAAGTTATCACAACTTCATTTAGTTTCATTGCCTCAGCGAGTTGTCTTCTCTATGAGAGAGCGAAGCCGATTTTTGTTGATATTGATAAAAGCACACTAAATATCTGTCCTGATAAAATAGAAGAATTTATTGAAAAGTCCATTTCGCAAAATCGGCAGCATAAAATCAAAGCGATTTTGCCGGTGCATGTATTCGGACATCCCTGTGATATGCAAAAAATTATGGGAATCGCAAATAGATATAATTTGCTGGTTATTGAGGACGCATGTGAAGCACTTGGCGCAGAATATGGATTCAGGGAAACTCAGGGAAATGGAATGAGATATACCATTCCGGAATTTGTCAATAAAAAAACGGCATTGAATTCCACCCTATCTAATCATACCAGAGAAACCATCAAATGGAAAAAAGCTGGTACAATTGGCAAAGTTGGGGTATTTGCTTTCTATCCAAACAAGCAAATGACAACGGGCGAGGGAGGTATAATTGTTACAAATGACAAAAGAATTTCTGATACATGTAAAAGCTTGAGGAATCAGGGTCGCAGCAGCAATAGCAGGTGGCTGAAACATGTACGGTTAGGATATAATTATCGAATCAGCGATATAAATTGTGCGCTTGGATTAGCCCAACTTCAACGTCTCGAAGAAATACTGCAAAAACGTGAAAGAATCGCTAATCTTTACAATCAGATTTTGAAGAATTGTAAGGGTTTTCGTATTCCCTATGTGGACCCATCGGTGCGAATGAGCTGGTTTGTTTATGTTCTGCATCTTGACGAAGAATTTGGAGAAAAAGAACGAGATAGCATTATAAATGCATTGAAACGGAAAGGAATCGCTTGCAGCAACTACTTCCCACCGATACACCTGCAACCAATTTTTGTTAATCTTTTTGGTTATAGAAACGGAGCATTGCCGATCACGGAAAAAATCGCAGAACGAACGCTGGCGTTGCCTTTTCATAATAACTTGACGGAACAGGAGGTTTGGTTTATCGCCGAAACGCTGAAGGGTGAAATTAATAGACGAATTTAGCGGAATTAATTCGCTGTGGAAATCAAAGTACTAAAAAGTTCAATTCGAAAAGATTTTGAAGAATGGCTCGGTATATTAGAATCAATGCCTGAGAAAGATATTTATTTTTACCCTCAATATTCTAATGTTTTCGAGCACAACGGGGATGGAGAAAGCTGCTGTTTTATCTGTAAGGATAATTACGAAAACGTGGTGATTCATCCATTTTTAAGGCGCAGGATAAATGACATGGAAATTTTTAAGGATCTTGATCGAGACTACTATGATATTACTTCACCTTATGGATTTGGTGGATATCTTAAAAATAAGCCAGTTGGCATAGACATGAATGCTTGTTTGGAATTATTCAATAATTATTGTGTTGAAAATAATATAATTTCTGAATTCGTCAGGTTCACACCGTGGATGGATATTCACGAGGAATGTGCTTGTTTTATGGATGTCAGCCTATGGAATAAGGTCGTTGCTATAGACCTCACGAAAGCAAAGAGTGAACTTTGGGCGGACTTTGATTCGAAGAATAGAAATCGCATCAGAAAAAGCATCAAATGCAATGTCATAGTCAAAGAAAACCGAAACTTTGAATATCTCGACAAATTTTGCTCGCTTTATTATCAAACCATGAATAGAAATAATGCAACATCCTATTATTATTTCGATCAGGCATTTTTCAAAAACCTGATACACAAACTCAGTCAAAATCTTACCTTCTTTTATGCATTTTGGGGAAAAAAAATTATTGGGGCTGTCCTGGTGTTATATTGCAGGGATTTTGCACATGTGTTCCTGGCATGTACCGATGAGGATTATCTTGAGTTTGCCCCATCGAATCTAATGTTTTATATTTCAGCGTTATGGGCAAAAAAAAGAAAATTCAAATATTTGTTTTTGGGTGGTGGTCGAAGCCCTTCACAAGAAGATAGCCTATTGCGATTTAAAAAGCGATTTTCAAAGCTTTATTTTGATTTTTATCTGGGCAAAAAAATATATAATAATAAAATTTATGATTTGCTATCCCAAAAGAATATGCGAGCGAATTCGGGCAGAGGAAAGGCGATAAATGATAATAGTTTTTTTCCCCTTTACAGGGGGATTTAAGTATCGATAATTCGTAAGCAAAGAGCAAATCAGCAACTTGTATCTTATTATTATGATTCTTATTATGTTGTTTTGACTATTATGTGCCAAATTGAGGATATCGAAAAGATAAGGATTGAAGAGCCTATTTCATTAAAGGTTGCACAAGCATTATTTATAATTTTGCTAAAGCTGCGGGTGCCAACTTTTGTAAAATACATAAGAAATATTAGAAGAAAAATGAAATTACGAAAGGCAAAGTATTTAATTAAGAATGATATCCAACAAACGTATAAAAAAAATCTTAAACCTGGTGATATTGTCAAAGTGCGCTCAAAAGAGCAGATTATGAAAACGCTAGATAAAAATAATAAACATGAAGGATGTAGTTTCATGAAAGAGATGTGGCAATATTGTGGAACTAATCAAACAGTTTTGAAAAAGGTAGAATATTTTTTTGATGAAGGGAAAAATAGAATGCGGAGAACGCGAAGGATTGTTTTGCTAAAAGGCTTGCACTGCTCAGGAGAGTGGCCAATTTTTAAACAGAAATGTGATCGTTATTGTCTGTTTTTTTGGAAAGAAGCCTGGCTTGAAAAGATTGGGTAATAAGATAATTAAACCTTCTACGTACGCAAATAAAATAAGCAATAACCGATGTGATGTTTATTTTGCAACATTTCAATAAAATTAAATACTAAAAGTCATTTGATGAAATAACGAATATTGATGATAAAAAAACTATGGATATACGGAGCAGGGGGACACGCAGTCGTGGTAATCGATATTATCAAAAAAATGAAAACGTTCGTAATTGAAGGATTGATTGATGATGATTTATCAAAGAAGGGTTTCAAGATACTTGGCAGTGAAGCTATAGGAGATTTCAATGTATTCGAATCAATTAATGAAAAATTGAAAATCCAAAATATATTTCTGGCAATTGGCGATAATTCTTCACGAGCAAGACTTTCTGAGATGCTTAAAAATTTTTCTTTCCCAACAATAATTCATTGTGATGCAATTATTGGCGACAATGTTAAAATAGGTAGAGGAACAGTAGTGATGCCCGGAGCGATTATCGAAGCGAATGTGAGTATAGGTGAGCAATGTATAATAAATAATCATGCCGTCATCGGTCATGGAAGTTACGTGGGCGATTTTTGCCACATAGGCGGTGGTGCCATTCTAAGTGGTCAGACTACTATTGGTAGCAGGACGCTAATCGGAATTGGTGCATGTATAACCCCTAATATAAAAATTGGTACGAAATGCTTGATTGGAGCAGGCTCGGTAGTATCGAAAGCAGTAGCAGATGAAACGTTTGTAATGGGTAAACCAGCGAGGATAATTAGTAATTTTTTAAGACATAAACGAGCTTGATAATTGATGGACAAAAATTCGTGAATAAAGCCCTAAGACATCTATAATAATCGCCTTAGCTTTTTGTATTGTTATTCTTTGTAAATTGCTGAAACAAAGGCAAAAAATGATAAAATGCTCTATATGTGATTCTATACATAATCATAAAGTTTTTAAAGTTAAAGAAATGATGTTTGGCTATAGAGATGAATTTCTTTATTTTCAATGTGAAAAATGCAAATGCCTGCAGATTTTTGCGATTCCCCCCAATATCTCAAAATACTACCCAACTAAATATTATAGTCTTTCTCCCTATTCATGCTACAATAGCGATAGTATAATAAAAAAACATGCTAAAAATAAATGGTATAATTATGCAGTTTTTAATAAAAGCATAATTGGAAAAATAATATATAAGAAATATCCAAGTGCCAATTTGAGAAGTCTCTCAATGGTTCCAATAAATAAAAATTTGAAAATATTAGATATAGGATGCGGTACTGGAACGATGCTATATGCGCTTAAGTCAATTGGATTTAAAAATCTACTCGGAATAGATCCGAACATTGAAAAGAGCATAAGATATAAAAATGGGCTAAATATCATTAAAAATGATATTTATAATCTATCAGGCGAGTGGGATATTATTATGTTTCATCACTCTTTTGAGCATATGCCAAAACCAAAGGATGTACTTTCAAAATCCTTTAAGATCCTCAAAAATGATGGATTATGTATAATAAGAATTCCAACGGTTTCTTCATATGCGTGGGAGTACTATGGTGTCGATTGGGTGGAGCTTGATGCACCAAGGCATTATTATCTTCATTCAGTTGCGAGTATGAAAATTTTAGCAGCGAAAACACATTTTGAGATTAAGAAAATAGTATATGATTCCAATGATTTTCAATTTTGGGGAAGCGAGCAATATAAAAGAGGGATTCCGTTATATTCTAATTCTTCATATAATGGTAATCCTTCAATATCAATTTTCACTAAAAAAGATATTGCAAAGTTTAAAAAAAAGGCTGCCATCTTGAATTCAATAAATTATGGTGATCGTGCAATTTATTACCTTTACAAAAGTAGATGATTATAATTATAAAAAGATGATAAAATTTTTATGATAAGACTATTTTACAAATTATATTGAATAAAAATATAGGAAAATACTGACTAGAATTTGAAAGGGATTTTAATATATCAATAGATTAAAGGCTATAATCATTTTCTTTGACTCCCATTTTCATTATAATTCTCGCAGGTTCAAGCAACAAGTGCAACTATTACGGCTGATGAGCATCTAAATCCAATAATGCGTAGCATTATTGGATTTAG
>JAFGMA010000095.1 GCA_016927835.1 Candidatus Zhuqueibacterota bacterium
ATACCTTGCCAGAAATGAAAAAGGAGGAAAGGTTATGAATCCGTTAAAATATATAACGGGAATGATTATTCTCTCTGTCTTTATCTTGCTTTCCTGTGAAAAGAATATTACAAATCCCGCACAAGAGAGTGCAATTCAGATTCAGGTAGCATTTGATACCGACTCTTTCGGATTGGATGCGCTGGGTAAAATTGCCTCGATAACCTCTGTAAGCGTCACCGTAACGGGCCCGGAAATGGACCAGGTTGTTCAGGATTTGTCTTTCAATTCCGGCACTGGCACCGCCAGCGGAACGGTAGAAGTGCCCAAAGGTTCAGATCGCCTATTTAAAGTTGAGGGTAAGGATTCAAGAAAAATTATCCAGTTTAGTGGCTCGGCGACCAAGGATATCAACGGCGATAATGAATCTGTATCGATTACGGTCGCCTGGATCGTACCCGATCCTGTATCGTTAACCATCAATGAAATCAGGAGCACCTCTGTTGTTTTATCCTGGAACGCTACAAATGCCCCCGATTTTGGATTTTATCGAATTCTGATATCGAACCAATTGCCGCTAAATCCCTCAAATGATAATGTCGGAGATGATATTACCGATCGGACGAATACCACCGATTGGAGAATAACCGGATTATTTCCCATTACGAAATATTATGTGGCGGTTGTTGTGGTTGATACCGAGGGACATTGCGCTGTTGAAGCAGATATACAAAATTTTACTACCTGGACGCAAGTCGAATTAGTCTATGATGATGGTATTCCTTACGATTATCGATGGTGGGATTATTCTAACCGCCGATATTCCAATCGGATGTCGCCCCCTGGAACCTGCCGGTTATTAATTGCCCGCTATTACATTGCATCGATTGCAAATGGTGGATATTTTAAATCCGAAGTCATGGACGGCTCAGATAATGCATTGGCGTCAAAAGATGTGGCGGCAACCTCAACGGGCTGGATTGATGTGGACTATTCAAATGATAATGTCATAATTAATGAAGATTTTTATATCGAGATGGAATATGACGGCATAAACAAACCCGGGCTGGGATATGACCTGGATGATAACGATCGCGGGTGGAAATATAACGGGCAAACGTGGGAAGCATTCGATGGTACCTATTTTATTCGTGCCGTTGTTGAAACAGAGGGTAGTCTGGTCAGTCTGACATCTGAGCCATTGAATCCTAAAGAAAAAGAACCATTACGATTTGAAACAGCTATAGAGACAGCGAATAGCCTGAAATTAAATAGTTTTTCCCCGGAGCATAACAAGCTGACTAAAAACCAAATAATACATGATGCCCAGTAATCAACCGTGAATCGTAAATCATGAATCTGATAATCTGCGCCGTTGCGCGTGTTGTTGAATCATATTTTTTACGCTATAAACTATCATACGTTTGGAGCTAATATGAGACAATTACTAATATTCATCCATTTGCACCTGTCGCAGCCGTTGGTTCAAAAGCTGAATGATGACCTGGGGTATCAGCGGTACCGGGAGGTGCCGATGCGGGAGTTCAGTCGGGGGTATTAGTTTTATCGCCAAAAAAGCAGGGAGAAAATAGCCATGAAAGTAAAATTCAATAAGCGTTATATTGCTTTATTTTTCGTTCTGATAATTTCTTTATTTATAATTAATTTTGTTATTTCAATTGTACCCTTTAAATCCCCCACAAATTCAAAGCTTTCTTTTGCGACAAAATCCATTAAAGCAAGCTATAAAAAAATCCGTTCTTCCCATTCACCCAAGAATCGTAACGAAGCGATCGAGCGGATGCAGTGGGAACTGAGTCGATTAAAAGATCCAAAAAGCGGCAAAATCCCCGGGAATATCAGGGCGAGGGAACTGGAATTTGCTCGGAACATACAAGCTCGATCGCAGTATTCCTTTAAAAAAGGCACTGTTAAACAACTGGATGAGATTTATGCGACTGACTGGAGTTTTCGCGGTCCAACCAATATCGGCGGTAGGACCAGGGCACTGGCGGTTGATCTCAATTACAATGGCAGCACCAATAGAAGAATTCTGGCCGGTGGTATTTCGGGCGGCATGTATCTAACCGAAGATGCTGGCAAGAGCTGGCGTTTGACCACCTCCTTAGCCGATCTGGCTAGCGTCACCTGTATTGCCCAGGATCCGAATAACCGAAACATCTGGTATTATGGCACCGGCGAATACCTGGGCAATTCAGCCAATGCTGGAGGAAACAAGTGGCTGGGTAATGGCCTTTTTAAATCCACTGATGGCGGTGAAAACTGGATTCAGTTGATAAGTACATCCAATGAAAATATAGCAACCTTTGATCTCTATTGGGATATCGTCTGGAATCTGGCGGTACATCCGACTAATAGTGCTGTGTTTGCAGCGACATTCGGTAAAATTTACCGTTCACAGGATGGCGGAAATTCATGGCAGACCGTTTTAGGCAATCCACAAACCGGGAACTATAATGAAATAACAGATGTCGCAATTGCTTCGGACGGCTCAATATATACGACACTGAGCAGAAACGGCGGTTCGTTAACGGATTATGGTGTGTTTCACTCGACCGATAACGGCAATACTTGGCAAAATATCTCACCCCCGGCTCTTGCCAGTGACCCCTACCGAATGGTTCTGGCCGTTGCCCCTTCGAATTCAAATATTGTTTATCTTATCGTTCAGGCAACCAAAGAGGGTGAATCCGCCGATGATCATCAATTTTTTCGGTATAATGCCGGCACCGGTAACTGGGCGAATTTATCCGGTAATTTACCCACCACAGAACAATTTCCCGATGATTGGCGACGAGGGGATGGAGAATTTAAATCACAAGGCGGATACGATCTGGTCGCAAAAGTGAAACCGGACAATCCGAATGTGGTCTGGATTGGCGGCACCTGTTTATACCGCTCCATCGATGGCGGCAACACGTTTTCCTGGGTCGGCGGCTATCATCATTCACAAGCAAATAGCCAGTTATATCCCAATCATTATCCGGATCAACATTCGATCGCTTTTTTCCCCAATAATGCCAGTCTGATGATTTCCGGGCATGACGGTGGTCTGTCGTATACCAGCAACAATTTACAGGAGCCGCAAACCTGGGTTTCTTTGAATAATGGCTATATTACTACCCAATTTTATGCCATTGCCATTGAGCCAGTTTCGGGCAGCGACTGGCTGGTCGGCGGCATGCAGGATCGAAGCACCTGGCTCACAAACGTCAAAGATCCAAATCAACCATGGCATTGTTGGTGCGGCGGCGATGGCGGTTTTTGTGCCATTGCACCCGGTTGTGATCAGATATATGTTTCATCCCAATATGGTCATATTTATCGTTATACCTGGATAACAAATAAATGGTTATTTAGCTACATCTTTCCTGCAAGTGTCAAGGAAAAAGAATTTCTATTCGTAGCCCCCTATCAATTGGATCCCAATGTGCCAGAGCGAATGTACCTGGCTGGCGGTAACCAGGTCTGGTACAACTCCAACCTGGAAGCTATTCCGCTGGAAAATAGTAATTCTACCGATATCAATTGGCACGCCCTTTCTAATTCGGCAGTTAGCGGCTGGGTGACAGCGGTAACGATTTGTAAGCAGCCAGCCAACCGACTTTATTTTGGCGCTACTGACTTTTATAGTTATACCTGTATCAAAAGGCTGGATAACGCTCCTTCGAATCCGGTTGGGATTAGCATTACGCCCCCTGGCATCGTTCCCGGCTCCTATCCTTCCAGCATCGGTGTCAATCCCAATAATGGTAATGAACTATTGTTGACTTGCTCAAATTATCAAGTTCCTGGTGTCTGGTATTCCGAAAATGGTGGCAGCACCTGGCAGGATATAGAAGGAAATTTAGCCGGTGACAATGGACCGTCAGTTCGCTGGGCCATCATTTTGCCGACCAATAGTGGCACACTCTATTATCTCGCCACGAGTACTGGCATCTATTCGACTACCTACCTGAATGGGCCTGCTACAACCTGGATGCTGGAGGCGGAAAATACGATCGGCAATGTGGTGGTCGATATGCTGGTTGCCCGGTCTGAGGATGGCTTGATCGCTGCTGGCACTCATGGTCGTGGCGCCTACAGCGCGACTATAACCACAGGAAGCGGACAGGCGATCGCCAGTGTCGAGCCGCAATCACTTTATATTGGGGCAAAAATCGATTCGACCGCCAGTAAAATCTTTACCATCCGGAATACCGGTACCGCCAACTTGAAATATGATATCACCACAGGTGAGCCTGGTAAAATTGCTTTGCAAAACCAGAAAGCAACAAAAATGATGACTGGCGCAACAACCAGCTCTGGTATTGCTAACCTGCAACCACTTAACGAGGTAAACCCGATTTCTGCTGAACGCAGGTCTGCTATGAAAATAAAATCACCGGGTGGCAGTGATGTTCTTTTCAATGACAATGGGGATATCTTTGTTGATGGCTTTTTCGCTCATCCGGATGGTCAATTGCTGTGTTGGATGAATAAATTTATTTTAGGTGATTTTGATTTTCAACTGGAAAAATTTCGCTTTGTTTATCGAACTGAATTTGCCCAGCCCGAGTCGATCTGGTGTGCAATTTATGATAACGATTTTAACCTCGTTATTGAAGATAAAGTTGGCTGTATAGCAGCACCCCAGGGTACCTGGTACGAAGTCACCCTGGAAAATTCGATTCAATGTAAAAATGGTGAAAACTTTTATATCGCTGTAGGTGGTCTGAGTAGCGTTTTGGCACCAGCCGGAATTGATTTGTTTGGCGCTACAATTAATTGCAGCTATTATTACGATTTTAATGCAAAACAATGGAAAAATGTCAACCAGGTGTGGGGTTACGCCAATGCAGCATTTGTCATCTGGGCTATTGGTACAGCCCGTGAACCTGGAGATAACCAATTGCCGGTAGCAGTCGCGCAAATATCAAAAACTGAAGCGAATATTCATGAAACCATCACCTTCGACGCTTCTCAGTCTTATGACCCTGATGGCGAAATTGTTTCTTATCAATGGAATTTTGGCGATGGCAGCAGCAGTACCAAAAAAGTTTCCACTCATGGATATGCTATTGCTAAAACATATACATATCAACTCATCGTAACTGATGATAAAGGCGGAACAGGCAATGTTTCCGGAACAATCATTATTATCGAAAATCAAAAGCGATTGTCTATCGTACCGAAAACTGGCACAATCCCTCCTGGTAGCGCACATGAAATCACTGTCACCTTTGACGCCAGAGGCGCAACCTGTGGCACCTATATCGATCGGGTTAGCATCACGAGTAATGGCGGTGATTTTAATTTACCTGTAGAAATTGAGGTAAGCGTGACCTCTGTAAATGAACTACTGGCAACTCTACCCGGTGGATTTCGACTTCATCAAAACTACCCCAACCCCTTTAATCCGACAACGACCATCAGCTTCCAATTGCCTGAATCAGAACATGCTTTGTTAACCGTCTATGATGTGCTCGGGCGCGAAGTGGCGAGGCTGGTTGATGAGAGGAAAGCACCCGGAATTTATAAAGCGGATTTCGATGCCAGTCATTTGCCCAGCGGGATTTATATGTATCGCTTTACCGCCGGGGAATTTTCAGAAGCAAGGAAGTTGTTGCTGATTAAATAATCTCCTGGGCTACACAACCAAAAGGGCGTTGACAGCAGCGCCCTTTTTTATTGAAATGATATTCATTATCGCATTGGTACTCGTTTATAGACATCCGGTCTTATTTCCTGTCCCGAAACAGATCGATTTTTAATGCCATAAAAATAGCTTGCAATTCTGACTTTTTTTTATTATTTTTAACTCTAATTTTTCCAAAAATTGGTTTCAATTTTATGTATGAAATCGCGACAGTGGAGAATGAGAGTCGTTATTCTAATTCCCGCGTATAATTCAGCAGCGACCCTCGGCGATGTTCTTTCGAAATGTCTTGAACAGCATTCCCGGCAGGCGCTCCTGGTCGTGGATGATGGCTCTTCGGATGACAGCATTGGCATTGCAAAACATTTCGGCGTGCCATACATTTCCCATGCGAAAAACCAGGGTAAAGGCGCTGCCTTGCGAACCGGCTTCCGACGGATATTGCAATCAAATGCCGATGCTATTCTGACTCTGGATTCGGATGGGCAGCATGATCCGACGTGGATTCCCTCTTTTATCCGTTCAATGACCGAAAACAACTGGGATCTGGTGATTGGTTCTAGAATGCATGATTTGAAAACCATGCCCTTTGACAGGCAATTCAGCAACAAAACCACTTCGAAAATTTTGAGTTTCAGATGCGGCTGCAAAATTGAAGACAGTCAGTGCGGCTATCGGCTGATTCGAACCTCTGTTTTGCGGCAAATCGAATTAACCACGAACCAATTCGATACCGAAACCGAGATCGTGCTGAAAGCTTGTCTTAAAGGCTTCAAGATCGGATTTGTGCCAATTTCTACTATTTATCACCAGGGAGGCGGCAGTTCCATTCGCCGAGCGAGCGATACCATGCGGTTTCTGCGTGTTCTGGTTCGAAGCTTTTTCTGGTGAAGGGAACAAAAATCCCGGGAAGGTGTTTAATTGGCACACTAAATTAGATGTAAAAAATAGATGGGAAGCGTTTGAAAATTCAGGAGAAGGAAGCAGCGCATGCAGGAACAGTTCGTTGGATTTTTGAGTTGGTTGCCGCCTGAAGTGATCACCGTACTGATCGCCATGATCCCCATTTTTGAGTTGAGAGGGGCAATTCCCTGGGCGCTGGCAAGCCCGCCGGGTGGTGGTCTCGAATGGCCTGTTGCGTATGTTTTTGCCGTCATAGGCAATTTCATTCCGGTTATACCGATTTTATTGTGGATCGAGCCGGTTTCGAATTGGCTGCGACGCTACCCAATTTTCGATAAATTTTTCGACTGGCTTTTTGCAAGAACCCGACGGAAAGTACAAAAAAATATTGAGCGCTATGAAGCTTTGGGATTAATTTTGTTCGTAGGCATCCCATTGCCGGTAACCGGTGCCTGGACCGGAACCTTAGCTGCGTTCATATTCGGCATAAAGTTTAAGCGAGCAGTCCTTTGCATTTTTGCAGGCATTTTGCTCGCGGGTGTGGTGGTCACACTGGTATCGATGGGTGTGATTAGTTTTCTGAATTTTCTGCTTTAGATGGCATTTTCAATAGCCGCTTATCATAAAAGCTTAAACAGAATACAAATTTGATCGGGGCGTAGCGCAGTCCGGTTAGCGCGCCTGCTTCGGGAGTAGGAGGTCGGAGGTTCAAATCCTCTCGCCCCGACTAATCAAAGCCTGTCCAACATTGGATGGGCTTTATAGTTTTGCCGGTTGAAGTAGAAAAAAATGGTGTTGCAGTTGATACAGTCGATTCGGGAGATTTAGGAGGTGGGATAAAATAACCTGGACATTTTTCTTAAAAATTATTTTGATAAATAGCCACTTAAGAAATTAAATCGGCAACTTATTTTATCCCACCTCCTTAACCGTCATCCCGCTTTTGGATGGCGTTAGTTAATTGCGATTTTTATCCTCTATTTTATTATTTTTAAGAAAAGTATGGATTATCAGGCAATTATTTTGTATATTAGATTCCCCGGATGATTTGATGCGTTCATCAACGAGTCACAGGATTGACATATCCTCGCAGCCGAGGCGGATTTTTCAGCAGGAAACTCAAATTTGAGCCTGCGGGGAATAGCTCGGATACTTATTACCGGCTGAATTGACGCGTTGAGGAGAACGATTTAAGAAAGTTTAATACAGGATAGCCTTTTGGAGCAGCATTATTCTCATTTTGTAGAAACCGAATTACTGCCTTTTGTTAATAAACCAGGACGGTATGCTGGCAATGAATTTAATTCAATTATCAAGGATTGGGATCAAATAAAGGTCAGCTTTGGATTGATTTTTCCGGAGCTGTACGAATTGGCGATGTCGTACCAGGGTTTTTCAATTCTGTATCATCTGTTGAATCGGGATCCCGGGATTGTCGCCGAACGCATTTTTGCGCCGGACGAGGATTTCGAGGCGTTGCTTCGAATCAAAGATGCGCCGCTGTTCTCGCTGGAAACCAAACGTCCGCTGAAGGCGTTTGATATTTTAGGATTTACCGTGCAGTATGAACTGCATTACACAAATATATTGAATGTTCTCGATTTAGGGAAAATTCCATTAATAACTACAGAAAGAGATGACACCGTACCTCTGATTATTGCAGGAGGACCATGTGTCTTTAATCCGGAGCCATTGTCGAATTATATCGATGCGTTCGTGATCGGAGACGGAGAGGAGGTGATTTTTGAATTAGCTCACGTGGTTGAGCTCGCTAAACAGGAGAAATGGGGGCGTCGGGAAACGCTGAAAAGACTGACTCAGATTGAAGGGGTATATGTGCCGGAGTTTTACGTCGCCCAAACCAGCCCCGATGGTAAATTTGCTGGTATGAAACCAGTCGAGCAGGATGTTCCTGCAACGATTACAGCCCGCATCATCCCAGAATTAAAAGCAGAAAACTATCCGGAAAATCCCATCGTTCCGCTCATTGATATCACACATAATCGCCTGGGGATTGAGATTATGCGCGGATGTTCCCGGAGCTGCCGTTTCTGCAACGCGGGTATGATTTACCGACCTGTGCGAGAGCGACCTGTGGATGAAATAGTCTCATATACAATGAAAGCGCTTCAAAGCACCGGATATGAAGAAGTGTCTCTATTGTCTCTGTCAACTTCAGATTATTCAAAGTTGCAGGACCTGTTAAGCAAACTTATTACTTTATTAAACAAAAAGCAAATAAAGCTGTCTTTTCCATCGTTACGACCGGAAACATTCATTTCGCAAATATCCGCGTTTGCAAATGAAATGAGAAATAAAGGCGGATTGACCCTGGCACCCGAAGCCGGCACGACTCGATTGCGAGGGGTCATCAATAAAACAAATACGAATGAAGATTTGCTGAAAGCGGTACAATTTGGCTATGAAAATGGTTGGACACTGGTCAAGCTCTATTTCATGCTTGGCTTGCCAACTGAAACCAGAGAAGATCTGGATGGTTTGATCAACCTGATTTGGGAAGTCATCGGTTTAGCCAGAGCGTCGTGGGGGAAAAAAATCAATGTTTCACTCTCTCCTTTCATTCCAAAACCTCATACGCCTTTTCAATGGGAAGGCTTGTGCGACCTTGAGGAATTGCGTGAAAAGGTATATTATATCAAGAAGAACCTGAGATATAAGCATTTGGACTTGAGCTGGCGAGATCCCGAAATCGCCTACCTGGAGGCGACGCTGGCGAGAGGTGATCGGCGAGTGGGAACTGCCGTCTATCATGCATGGAAAGCAGGTGCAAAATTTGATGGCTGGACCAATAAGTTCGATTACCAAATCTGGGACAATGCATTCAAAGTGTCCAAAATCGATCCCAATGACTTTGTCAAAGCGCGCGCGACTGATGAAATTTTCCCCTGGGATCATATCTCAAAAGGGATTACCAGGGCGTTTCTATTGAAAGAGCGCGAAAAAGCAACTGCGTTTCATACGACACTCGACTGCAGGGAGGATACATGTCACGGTTGTGGATTAATGCAGCAACCGGAGTGTCAAAAAGTTCTGTCTCCAGAATCTCAGCGAAAAAGGCTCGAAAGCGCCGAGATTGCGAATTCGCTTTCTGCAAAAACCGCATCGCCGCAAGCGGTGGATACGCGCTTGAACGAACCAACCGGCGACGCTTATTTTTTGCGCATCAATTACCGCAAAAATGCAGAGATGCGGTTCACCTCGCACCTTGATATGATCAGGATTTTTGAAAGAGCGTTCCGAAGGAGCGAGCTTCCAATTGCATTTTCGCAAGGATTTTCACCACATCCGAAAATATCGTATGGCTTGCCGTTGGCAATAGGGCATACCAGTGAGGTCGAATATCTTGATGTTCAACTCATTGGCAATTCAATACCGACTTTCGAAGAAAGGCTATCCCGGCATTTGCCTCGAGGAGTGGAACTTATTCGCGTTAAGAAATATGTAACCAAACCGCAGTCGCTAACCGCGACCATCAATCGTGCAGATTATCGAATCAAAATCCGCCCAACACCAAATCTTCAAGAACATATCGATAAATTCCGTTCAGCGCCGGCTTTCCCGGTTAGTCGCAAACGCAAAAACCAAATCAAGGTTATTGACATTAAACCGTATGTGCAACAGATCGCATTGAACGAAACCGATCACCGCCTGATCGAGATTATCACCCGGTTAATAAATGGAAAGACAGCCCGAATTGACGAAATATTAGAATACGTCCTGGGATTTACGCCTGAGCAAGTCGCATCCGCATCAATTGAGCGGATCGGCGTTTTCATTCAACGTGATGATCGCCTGCTCACTCCTATGGACATTTAAAGTTAAAGGGCTATAATGAAAAAGGAAATTTTTATTAATTCATCAATCAGCGAAACAAGAATTGCAATTATTGAAGACGGAAAGCTGGTTGAGTTGTTTGTTGAACGACCCGATTCGGAACGTATGGTGGGCGATATTTACCTCGGAAAGGTAGTCAATGTGATGAAAGGCATGCAAGCCGCGTTCGTTGACATCGGGCAAAAACAGGATGCATTTCTCCATTTCTCCGATATCGGCGAAACCTTTCGCGAATATGGTTCGGGCGTCGATTTTGGGGAGGAAAAGGGCAAACCGCCGCTTTTGGATAAAGATTTGATCCGTGAAAATCAGAAGATTTTGGTTCAAATTATCAAGGAACCGATTAACAGCAAAGGATCGCGCATTACGACCGAGATTTCGCTGCCCGGCAGGTTCCTGGTGCTCGTACCAAATCAAAACTCCATCGGTGTGTCAAAAAAAATTAACAATCACCGTGAAAAACGCCGCTTGAGGAAAATTGCACGTTCCATCCGTCCCGAAGGATTCGGGATGATTATTCGGACCGTTGCCCTGGGCAAAGAATTCGATGTCTTGAAAACCGATATGGAGACATTGCTCAAAACCTGGAAAAGAATTGAGAAAAAAGTTCAAAAATCAAAGCCGCCCGTCTTGATCAATAAAGACATGGGCATGGCTTCAAGCATTATTCGCGATCTCTTTACCCCGGATGTCTCGCGGGTGGTCGTCGATTCCCGATCGATGTTCCGCGAAATCAAGAATTATTTAAAGGATGTCTCACCCTCGCTGCTATCCAAAGTGGAACTCTATGCCCAGAAAATGCCTTTTTTTGATTATTTCCACATCGAAACTGAAATTGATAAAAGCCTGGCGCGAAAAATGTGGATGAAAAGCGGTGGGTATCTCATCTTCGATCACACCGAAGCGCTGGTAGCTATTGATGTGAATAGCGGCAAATTTGTTGGACAAAAAAACCACGAACAGAATTCGTTGAGAATTAATCTGGAAGCAGCGCGTGATATCGCGCGTCAACTGAGATTGCGGGACATCGGGGGCATCATCGTGATCGATTTCATCGATATGCTCGATCCAAAAAACAGGAAAAAGGTTTTCGATGAGCTAAAACGAGAATTGAAAAAGGACCGGGCTCAGGTAAATGTCGCTCCAATCAGCGATTTTGGGCTCATGCAAATGACACGCGAGCGAATTCGACCGAGTCTGTTATTCAGCTTCAGTGAACCATGCCCCACTTGCGGTGGAACCGGACGAATCGCTTCGAAAAGCACGATCGTATCGAAAGTCGAGCATTGGCTCAAACGCTTCAAAGCGCACCACAGTGAGCGTAGCCTGAAGCTGTATACGCATCCTGAAATCGCGCGCTACCTGACCACAGGCATGAAAAGCATCATTCGGAAAATTATGTGGCGTACCTGGTTGAAAATTTATGTCGTTGCCGATGCAAATTTAAATATCGATGAATTCAAATTCTACTCCAAAAAAGGTGAGACTGAAATCAAGGATGTGTGATCGCGCAGGTTCGGGGCGCAAAACTCGCGAGCAATGAGGCTGCAAAACAATGCAAATCGTGTGCCCTGCCAAACCCGGATTTTCCGAAGATCAGCATTAACCGCGCATGCCAGTTTTTCGCAAATCTTAACAGGGAATACCCTGACGATGAACCGGGATCGTTGCTTTTTAATCATGCGTAGTTCGCCGGAGATGATTCATTATGAGGAGGATGGCTTGAGCTTGCCGATGGTTGGTTGCTTTCGACAATTCATCATATTGCTACGCTTCTCCGCGAAAGTGAATTGGTTCGCACTCGTGATTGCGATTCTACCGCATCACATCGGGGCGCAATCCGATGAAAGCTTGACCATCGATAAATATTTGCAGCTTCGCTATCCGACGGAAATCAGACTATCCCCGGATGCCCGATGGCTGGCGTATACGATTCGTGAACCGGATTTTGAAAAAAGCGCTTATCAGTCTTCTCTCTACCAATTCAACCTCGAAAGCGGTATCACCGAACGCTTAACTCCCAGCACGGACTGCAATTCGCCGCAATGGTCACCAGATGGAGAGCTGCTGGCTTTTCTTGCTCCCACAGAATCGGATAGCAGCACCAATCAGTACCGAATTAAAAGTAAGCAAATCTGGATCAAGCCACACCCCGGAGGTAAAGCACGTCATATCAGTCTTGCACCTAACGGGATCGAATCCTTTGTTTGGGCACCGGACGGAAAGTCCATCGCTTATGTGACACATGAGGTATTGCCGGAGTCTTTGCAGCTTTTATTGCGCGAAAAGAAGCGAAGGAAAAATGATGCACTCATCGTCGGACAAAACAAAATTCGCAAACAAATCTGGCTGATCGATGTTGAGACTACCATCAATCAACTACTTTACGAAGGCGATTATGGCGTGAGAGATCTGGCGTTTTCACCTGATGCAGAAGCTGTAGTTTTTGCTACAAATCAAACCGGTGAAGCAGATGATGTGAATTATGATCTTTGGCTTTTATCCCTGGGTTCCAAATCGATTTCGCAACTGACCACTACTCCGGATTCCGAGACCAATCCCGCTTTCTCACCAGAAGGACAATACATAGCCTTTCTCACTTATGCATCTGAAAATGCGCATTTTGCCCAGACAGAGATCGGAATGCTCGATTTGATAAACAATCGGCGCACACGCCTCACCGAGGCATTCGATTTTCCGATCTCTGCATTTCAATGGCGGCACGGTACGAATGCGTTGCTCTTTGAAGCCGCAGTACAAACACAAACCCACATTTATCAAATAGATATCTCGTCTGAGGAAATCAAGCAGCTTTCCCCTGCAAATGACCCGTATAACGCTGGCTTCTCCATGGCTGCCGACGGTGAGCGTTTTTGCTATCTTTCCGAAAATGGCACATCGCTGCCGGAAATTATGCTCTGTGAGATCGAAAATGAAAAAATTACCCAATTGACCCGTTTTTCAGATTCGCTGAAAGTATATCGGCTCGGGCGCCAACGAGTCTTCAGGTGGGAAAATCCAAGCGGGATCGAACTGGATGGCATTCTGATCACGCCCCCTGATTATAATGAAGCATTGCGATACCCCTTTATTTTGGCGTTGCATGGGGGACCCTACGGACGATTCAAAAATCAATTTTTGCATTCAGATCCGTTGCAGGTGATCTCACAAGCCGGATATGTGATATTCGGTCCCAATCCGCACGGCAGCGAAGGATATGGTTACGCGTTCGGAAAATCCATCCAACATGATTTGGGAGGGCAGGATTACCGGGATATCATGAGCGGTGTCGAAAAGCTCATAGAACTCGGCATCGTCGATTCCACAAGAATGGGTTTGATGGGGGGGAGCTATGGCGGATATCTCGTCAACTGGATCATCGGTCATACGCAGCGCTTCAAAGCCGCCGTTTCGATGTACGGAATCTTTAGCATGATAACCGATTGGTCGAATTCGCGATTTTCCCGATGGCAAAATGACTACCTCGGGGGATATTATTGGGAAAATCCGGATGCATATCGCCGACATTCACCGGCAACGTATCTGATGAATATTGAAACGCCGGTGTTGCTTTTGCACGGTGAATTGGATCAAGTCACTTCGGTGTGCAACTCGAGGGAAATGTATCAGGCATTGCAGGCGCTCGGAAAGCCGGTTGAATTTGTCGTATATCCGCGTGAAGGGCACGGCATTTTTTCGGAGCCGAATCACCAAATTGATAAACTTGAACGTGTATTATCATGGTTTAATAAATATTTAGGAGGTGGGATAAAATAAGTACCCATTTAAATTTCTTAAGTGGTTATTTATCAAAATTATTTTTAAGAAAAATGTCCAGGTTTATTTATCCCACCTCCTTAAAATAAATCGGATGAAGGAGGTTTCCTATGATTCGGAGCAATGACACTGTTTTAATTCTTGGCGGAGCAGGACTTGTGGGTACCCAGGTCGCCAGAGGATTGGCTCGTGAATTTCAGCCCGGTCGTATTGTTATTGGATCGTTATATCAGCATGAAGTTGATCAGGTGATTGAGAATCTCAAAAAAGAGTTTCCGAAAGTCAAATTCGAAGGCGTGTGGGGAGATATTTTTCTGAGGTCTGAATTCAAAGGAATATCCCGCGACGATATTTTGGATGATATTGAGAAAAGTCGCACCTTATTCAGGGATGTGTTCTGGGATAAAAATGAGGCGTATGCGCATTCATTGTTGGCATCAATGATCAAACACTATCGCCCGCAGGTGATTATCGATTCAATTAATACTGCCACTGGGATCAGCTATCAGGATATTTATACCACCTCGCTGGAGGTAGAGCGGATTTTGGAGCAAATTGAAACCAAAGAATCGAAGGAAGACCTGAGCGTTAAATTCGATACCAAGAAGCTTGAAATATTATTGGTTTCCCAGTCGATCCCGCAACTTATCCGACACGTTCAAATTCTATACGATGCAATGGTGGAGGCGGGAACGCAACTATATTTGAAAATCGGTACCACAGGAACCGGCGGTATGGGCTTGAATATCCCGTACACGCACAGCGAAGACAAACCGAGTTCGAAACTGATGACCAAAACAGCGGTAGCTTTCGCCCATACGGGATTGCTTTTTTTGATGGCGCGTACTCCCGGTGGACCCATTGTCAAAGAGGTCAAGCCCGGGGCATTGATTGGCTATCGCAAGGTGGATTACCGGATCATCAAGCGCGACGGCAAGCCCAATCAGGTTTATGAGAGCACAATCGAAACACTCTCGGAAGTGCTGGATATTTCAGTTCGGGATGATTTCGAATCAACCGGAGAACTGATGATCGCAGGCGTCGATACCGGTGAAAATGGCTTTTTCACGTTGGGTGAATTCGAAGCCATTACCACATTGCATCAAATGGAATTTGTGACACCTGAAGAAATTGCGCAAAATATTGTTTTGGAAATTAAAAATGCAAATACCGGTAAAGACGTTATCGCGGCTATCGATGGAGCGATTATGGATCCCAGCTATCGTGCAGGCTGTTTACGTACGCCGGTCATCAATGAACTCAAATTATTGGAGAAAAAAACCAATTCTCACAGCGTTGCGATCGGTCAGCTCGGTCCGCCGGAACTTTCAAAATTGCTCTGGGAAGCACATTTGCTGAAATTGCAATTTCGGACGTTGCAAGAAACCCTTGATAATTCGCCCGCCGAAATTTCAGAAGTTCTGCACAATTTCATAAAGAAAAATGAAATACGCAATTTGATTACATCGATTGGCGTTCCCATCCTGGCGCCCGATGGCAAGCAAATCTATCGCGGACCCAAAATTAATATCCCGGAATATCGCGGCGATTTCGACATTCCGGTCACCGACGAAAAAATCGATGAATGGGCGCAAAAGGGCTGGGTGGATCTGCGCCCGAAAAATTTTGAACTGTGGCATCAACGCTTTGAACAGATGCTCTATTCGGCTTCAGCCTTCAGCAACGAGGGTTCCGCTGCCATCACCTTGAAATCGTACCTGTATTTTGATATCAGAATCGGTGAAGTTGTCGGATGGATTTTTAATAATGATCCTAAAATCAAAGGCTATCGGATAAAAGCGCTCTAACGGCTCTGATCCGATTCCAAACCTCGAAACTCAAGCGAAGGCAGGCGTATGGACCCAGATGAAACCTATCTCGAAACGCTCAAACAAAAATGCGATGCAAATGGCTTGAAATATGGCAAAACCAAACAGGAAACGTACTACAAGCGCATTGAGATTCATGATCCGGATGAAGCAAAACCGATATACGTGCTGGTGTATTCGGGCAAAAAGGGATTGAAGCCGGTGATTCAGGGCGCAAAAAGCAGCCAGGTCAAGGTGCGCGTGGAAGCCATTTCCAATGAAATTATGGAGAGCCTGGGATTGCCGGTGAATTCATCGGAACCGGGCAATAAGCAAAAACGAAAGCAGCGTTTGCATACCTTCACCGTGCTGCATCGGGAGAAACGCGATTTGATCCGCTATTTCATCAAAGGGAAATATGATCCCGATGAAAAAGAAGAGCAGTATTGCGAATATCGATTCGATCTGAAATTGAACAATGATCCGATAATCATCAAACAATATAATTCGGGAAAACTCGTTCTTTCCGGACCATCGGGAAAACCGTACAAGGAAATTTATCATCTGATCTGCGAGCAGTTGGATGAAGCGCCCTCCGATGATAATCCGGGCGATGATCATTCCCGAGCGGACGATTCCCTTTTATCCATTTCATTTCCGTATATTGGCACCGATGAATCGGGCAAAGGCGATTACTTCGGACCCCTGGTTTGCGCCGGTGTGTGGGTCGATGAAATGCTCGCCCAGCGATTGAAAGCCATCGGCGTGCGCGACAGCAAAAAGCTATCCGATGAAAAGAGCAAGGCACTCGCGGTTGAAATCAAAGCCTATTGCCGGGGCAAATATGCGATCGTTGAAATTCCGCCCGATAAATATAATACGCTATTAAGTCAAATGAAAACCGAAGGCAAAAGCCTGAACGTGCTGTTGGCGTGGGGGCATGCGCGGGCGCTCGAAAATATCCTGGCTACGAATCCTTGCGCTACTGCTGTCGCCGATCAGTTTGGCGATGAGCGTTTCATCATCTCGAAATTGCAGGAAAAAGGCAAGGATCTGAATTTGATCCAGGAACACCATGCGGAGCGCAATATCGGCGTGGCAGCAGCCTCGATTTTAGCGCGGAATCGCTTCCTGAATAAACTGAAAAAATTATCCGATCAATACGGAATAAACTTGCCGAAAGGCACGTCGAAAAGCGTGATCGAAGTTGCCAGACAATTTGTGGAGAAAGTCGGTGAGGAGAAGTTAGGCGATGTGGCAAAATTGCATTTTAAAACCACCGAATCCGTGCTGAAGCCTCGGAAATAAGCCAGCCCACTAAGGACACGAAAATGAACGAAAAAAGGGGTACGCTTTAATTGCAATGCGTTTTTTTAGATTAGACTTTGAAAAAAACAAGACTCCTGATTCCCGGAATCGGCGACTCATTTTAGTGAATTTGATATGTTTCGCGGGCTGAAAATTGAATTGTAAAAATTGAAGTCGGTATTCGCCAAAGCCTCCCGGTTGCCGCACACGGCGGCAGATATTACTCATGATCACATCTGCGGTGGATTCGCGTTTTATAGGTGTACTCGTCGACTTTCAGCAGATTCATCACCCGGAGCGGCTCTTTTTTGACCAGGTTCCGGCAGGCGCGATACGCGATCCAGTATGAATTTTTGTCCCCGCTCGCCACCAATTCCTCGATAATTCCGTAAACCAAATCCGGCAGGCGTCGCGCCAGATCGCTCAAATTATTGCCCACGGCTGTGCGGGGATAGGCAGCACTTTCTTTGAATAACTGCTTCAAAATCGACAGCGGGTACTCGGGATTTTTGTAAAACCACTTGTTCTCCTGAACCGATCTCAGGGTCTCGCCGACAAATCGCCTGATATTGGCATCCTCCGATTCCACCAATTTCAGCAAAAACTTTTGCGCCTCCTCCGGGTGGGCTTTGATGAGCCGGCGAAAAAACAATTGTGCGAATTCGCGAATCTCCCACAATTCCGACGCCGCAGCAAGTTTAAAATACGGTGCGATTGTGCTGAAATTGGCGCGCACGCACAATGACAACACACCCAGCGCCACACCGGTGACTTTGCCCTCCGCACTGCGTTTGAAGAGCGCCACACCGATCTCGTCAATTGCCTCTTTAGACTCCTCTAAACGGGTGTGAACAAATTCGGAAAGCGTTTTTATCGTATGCACAATCCCGTATGAAATGCGCTTGTTGTCCGGGATATTTGCGTACAAGGCGTCGATGAGTCGAGGAATGGCATCTATTGCCGCATCATAATTTTGCGATAAAATCGTTTCGATAAGCTCGCGGTCGATCTGAAGTTTCAGATCCGAGGTCAAAATATTCATAAGTCATTTTGCCTCTGCAAGATCAGGCGTTCGATAGTGTCATAAGCCGACGGTTTCAGGGTCTGCGTGCTGTCAGTGATTTCCGCGTACAACCCGGCTTCCAGCAACTGCTGAATGGCTCTGCCGATTGCCAGTTTGCCAATGTTCAATGTTTGAAGTGCGGTTCCGAAGCGGTCAAGCATGCATTCGGCGAAAACTGCAATTGCTGAGTCTGCTGCATCTGATTTGGCTTCAATTTCGATTTCATAGTGAGCGATGCGATGCTGCTTCAAAAGATACGTGACATGGTCGATTGCCAATTCCGCAAACAATGGGCTATCGTCGTTTGCTGCCCAAAAGATATTTCGAAGCCGCCGCTCGGTTTCGCGTCGCTGAATCACCCTCAGTCCGAGCTGCTGCATCACTTTTTCGGGAGCCATTGAAAGGGGAACGCTGTTGATGTCGGCTGAAAAAAGATTCCGGCGATCAAGTTCCTCGAGCACCCGTTGGAGCGCCGTCTGCGACCACGGGGCTTCAATTTCGAGTCGATTCATGGCGCCGGCATCGTCCGGCTGCGATGGTCCTTTCAGTGTGAGCCACCACTCTCGGTCTATTCGCCTGACACGCAGCGCCATTCTTTCGACGGTCGATGCGGAATCGGATACTCCAAAATAGATATCGTGCAGCACCCGGCGTCCGGCAGGAACCAGGCGAAAATCTGCGAGTGCGGGGAGAGCAGCGATCTGGTCGGCGACGAATTGCGGGTGATCCGACCGAATGAGCAGCTTGATTTCCCGCTCAATTTTTGCGGTGACAGCTTCCATTTGCATCAGACTTCCGACAGGTGAAATGAAATGGTGATTGATTTGTGTTTTAATTCCAATTGCCGCGTTGCCACCCCCGCCTGAGTGAACATGATTTTGGAGGCTTTGACAGCATCGGTATCGGCGTATTTGTCCGACAGGTAAACGACTTCCTTGATGCCGCACTGGACGATCGCCTTCGCGCATTCGTTGCACGGGAACAGCGCGACATAGAGCGAGCAGCCGTTGAGGTCTCTGCCGATGCTGTTGAGAATCGCGTTCAGTTCGGCGTGGCAAATATACGGATATTTCGTTTCCAGGAATGCGCCTTCGCGCGCCCAGGGCAGTTCGTCATCCGAGCAGCCGGTGGGGAAGCCATTATAGCCCACGCCCACGACGCGTTTCTGTTGATTGACAATGCACGCGCCCACCTGCGTATTCGGGTCTTTGCTGCGCTGCGCCGACAGCAACGCGATGCCCATGAAATATTCATCCCAGGAGAGGTAGTTGGTGCGTTTGGAGGGTTGTGATTTTTCTTTCATGTTATTCAGCTTTCTTTGCAGCATTAATGATTCCGTTGATAAAGCCCATTTTTTCGAAGACCGCCCGCCCTACAGTGCTTTTAAATAAGGTTTAAAGCCTGAAAGTAGCATTAAATCAACAGGGTCATTAATCAGCGATTTGGTCAAGGCATCGCCTGCACCTTTCACATTTTTATTTGGAATTTGGAACGATAATTGTGCTACGACAAACCCATTTTCTTCGTGCAATTTTAGGAAGCAGGATTTTTCTAATTTTTCAAGCATTGGATTAGGTCTCGCCGAGAGTGCTGATGTTTTTTCCTCTTATAAATTTTCGATTATTCCTGAATCCTCAGATTACCATTCTATTTCTGGTACTGCAAAGCGATAGGTATAGTATAAATAAAATTAAAGACATAAGCAAGTTAAAAGTCAACCTGCAAGCTTTATTTGCATTCATCAAATCTATTACAAAACCAATGCTTTTTGGAATGGTCCGGGATGATATACGATAAGATTGACGTACGATGATTTTGTCGTATATTAATATTAGAATAGGGCTTCTGAATCAAAGGAACAAGAAGGCTGCAATCTGGTCGGATTGGGATAAAAGAATGCATTCGCCGACCTGCTCCAATAGCGCGAGGCTACATCGGGTGGGTGCTACCATTCCCACATCATCGAAGCGGAGACATGCCGGATTTCGCCCAAAAAGCGTTCGAGCTGGATATATTGATAATTGAACGCATTATTCATACTCAGCATCAACGACAGCTTACCGAGTTTATACGATAACCGCAAATTAGCCACTTTCTGCGGCGCCCGCACATCGTAATCATACAGCTTCACGGTTTCGAATTTGCTGGTGTAGCGGTAGTCCATCTGGAATTCTGCAGGACCAAATTTGAGCGACGGTGTGATGACGCCGATGAATTTCGGGCGATAATCCATGACCTGGTTTTTGGTCAGGTTGATGGCATCCATCCAGGTGCAATTGGCTTGAATGCCGATGCGGTTACGCCAGAAACTCGCTTTGGTTGATAATTCAATGCCGCGGATGCGCGCTTCGGTGATATTCCGAAACTGCGCGAATACGTTGAAATGGTGATCCATTTCTTCGACGATATCGATAAAATTATTATACTCGTTCTGGAAAATCGCGCCATCGACGTACCAGTCAGTTGTCAATTGCTGAAAAATTCCGAAATCATAAGAGAGGGATGTTTCAGCCTTCAAATCTTCATTCGGAATAATGGGGGGGAGGTCGCCAAGTTTCGCGCTGATATAGCGCTCAGTGACCGAAGCGGCGCGAAACGCGCTGCCCGCCGAAAAGCGGAATGTTGTGCCTTTGAGTGGAGAAAAATTGACGCCGAATTTTGGATTGACATGTTCTTCCTTGAATTCCTCTCCGACGATTTGATAGGAATCGTAGCGCACCCCCGGAGTGATAGTCAGAGTTTTGAATACGCGCCATTCATCCTGGATAAACGGTGCGAGTGAATATCCCCGGCGTTTTCCGATGTATTTGGTATGACCGCCATCGGTTTTGTATTCGACGCCGAATGTCAGGCTGTGGGCTGGATGGGGCAGCCAGTCGAAATGAACCTCTGCGCCGGTTCCCTGTGCCGGATAATAATCACCTTCGCGCTGGTATTGGTCTGCAAACAACGATGAAATGAATGACGCCCGAAACATCGTGGCAAAGCGTGGCGAAATCGGCTTATCATACATCACGTAGGCATCGACGGTGGTGAATCGCGTCCGACGGTCCTGATCCCGCCAGGAATAAAACAGGTTCGTCGGTAGATTCTGCGAAGCCCACTCGATGAACTCTCCGCGTTTTTCGTAGCTGGAGCCGACATACGTGCGGAACCGTGATCCATCATCGAATTTATGGTCTACCCGAAAACTGAAATTCCAGCGCTGAAAAAAACCGTTTTCGCGATAGCCTGTGGAGCTATGGTTATTGTACGTGAAGCGTA
>JAFGMA010000096.1 GCA_016927835.1 Candidatus Zhuqueibacterota bacterium
ATAATGATACAAAATTTGCATGTAAAATGCAACCTTTTTTTATATCTAATCTTATTTTATTCAAGTAATTAGTCGCTCTTGTAGAACGCTAAATGCCGGTTTACGGTTGAAATTTAAATTAGCCGCATGATTGAAATATGTTTATTTAAATTGCTATTTAGCGACCAAAATAAATGGCTTTTGGAATATCCCGAAAAACGACTAACCTAACAAAGCGACTGGAAGAATTGGCGAATGCTGTTAAAGAAATGATGGCAACGTTTGACCTGCCTAAAGGATTCAGTCTGTATAATTGCTTCAACCTTGAAAAACGAGAAGATCAAGAACGATGTAAAAAATTAGAACGTTGGATAGCAGATCATCCAGAATATGAGGAAAAAATCGATATCCTTAAAATCAGTAAAATTGATGTTTCAGGAACCGCATTAATTCAAGAAACATGAAGATAACCGTTACCAAATAGTATCAAATTTGCGGATATTTGACTCTATAACAAAAATAAATATAAATACTAAGGCGATGGGACACTATATCATGGCAAAGAAAATGCGAAGCATGACATTAAAAACAGTAGGTGATGTCAATCGATTACTTGCCGCGACCATAAATGAACTGCGTCGAGATGAGATCGATAGTGCAAAGGCTTCCAAAATCGGTTATTTATGCAATATCTTAATTGGTGGGATTCGTATTTATGAATTTGAAAGAAGGTTGAACGATCTTGATAGCGAAGTCAATCAATTAAGAGAAAAAGTAGAAATTAAGACCTTGCAATCAAAAACTGTCAATGCATTTTGATTAGATTTAGTTGAGGAAAAGGATAATGAAGAATTTAACACCCGTAAAAGCGATTAGGCTAAAGTGTCTCTAATGCTGTGTAGGCTCTCCACAGGAAGTGCGATTGTGTCATTTAGAAGATTGTCCTCTCTGGGCGTTTCGCATGGGTAAAAATCCGAATCGAAAGGGAATTGGTTACAGAAACAATGTTACAGAGAAAAACGAGCACTCTACTACGTGAATTTCTTAAAAAGTGATATAAAATTAAGTACTAAAGAAACAACTGGGTTAATTACAGCTTTTGTAAGCAAATATTCTGTTATTACAAACAATATGGAAAAAAGCATAAAAAGATTGCTGGATGCGAAATCAGCGGCAGAGTATTTATCTATTAGCCGATCCAAGCTTTATCAATGGGTTGATGCTGGCAAGATACCAAGCGTCAGGATAGATAGCAGGCGGCTTTTTGATATTTTGGAACTCAATGAATTTGTAGAGCAGCTTAAACGAGAGCAACGGAATTAGGAGATTGTATTTTGGTTTCGAAACATTTTCTTGTTGCATTATTTGTGAAAAGTCCTATATTCTCATGGCGTAGGGCGTTTTGGCTTCTCTTTACAATCAAAGGAGAAGCTTGAATGGGTGTTTATTCAAAAAAGAGGACAGACGGAACGACTGCCTGGTACTATGATTTTATGCATGATCGAGTCAGGTATCGGGGGATCGGTGGTGCTACCAAAACCCAGGCATTACGAGCACTTGAGAAAAGACGTAGCGAAGTGTTAAGCGGAGAGTTCGGTATGGTCAATAAAGTTGGCAATCCGAAGATCGAGCAATTTGCCGAAGTCTATCTCCAAAGACGCCAGCATTTACGGAGTCATAAACGAGATGCTGTCTCGGTCAGGGCGCTGCTGAAATTTTTCAAGGGCGAGTTTCTGATGTCGATTAAGGCATCCGATATTGAAGATTATATCGGTAAGCGCAGGAAGGAGGGTGTTTCAAATGCCACCATAAATCGTGAATTGGCTTGTTTGAAAAAGATGTACAATCTGGCAATTAAGTGGGGTGAGGCAAAACGAAATCCTGTAATAGACGTTGAGTTCTTGGAAGAACCACCAGGGCGGACACGATTTCTCTCTGAAGAAGAAGCCCAACGTTTGATTCAGTGTTCGAGTAATCACATAAAGCCAATTGTGATGACAGCGTTGAATACGGGAATGCGACTTGGTGAGATTCTTGCATTGCGATGGGAGCATGTTCATATCAGGAATGTGATTGAGCCATACCTGGAAGTTGCACAGACAAAAAATAACAAGAAAAGATTTATCCCTCTCAATGATGATATGGTAGATTTATTCATAAGTCTCGAAGATAACGGTTCTCAGTATGTATTTCTTGGAACACGTGGGGAACGACTAACAACAATAAGCAAGCCATTTATTAGTGCGCTTAAGCGTGCAGGAATTGAAGATTTCCGATTTCACGACTTGAGGCACACTTTCGCGTCGCATTATATTATGAATGGGGGCGATCTGTTGGCTCTGAAAGAAATATTGGGTCACAGTGATTTGAAGATGGTACAACGGTATGCTCATTTAGCATCATCCCACAAGCGGAGACAGATAAACAATCTTAAGGGAAAATTTACAATTTGCCACCTATTTGCCACCGGAGAGGAAATTGCGGCAAGCGGATAAAAATATCAAATCCCTAAGTCTATAAAAAACTTAGGGATTTAATAGTGGGCCCAGTAGGACTTGAACCTACGGCTAACGGATTATGAGTCCGCTGCTCTACCAACTGAGCTATGGGCCCCCATGAAATTGGGTATCAATATACTGATTTTATTTCATCTTTTCAAGTTTTTTTTTAATGATAGGGAAAATTTTTCAATACATTGAGATGCGATGATATGCTTGAGGAAATTTGATCTGGCAGCGTGTTTTGCCGATGATGTGCTGTGGGCGCTGAAATATTGGTGCGTGTGAAAACGATCATGCGCCGGACTGAAAAAGAAAGGAAAATATGATTGATTTTTTTTTGGTATCTTTTTATATTCGTTACGATAAACGGTCTCCGGAAGATTCCGCCATCATTTATTTTTATTGAAATGGGTGTGTGACATCGGTATCTGTCAAAAAGGAGGGAGCATCATGCCTTTGGAATATAACAATCTGAATTTGCTTCACGAGGATAATTTTGCTGAGTTGAAGCAGTGGCATCACGAAGGCGCCGGATCAATTCATCGCCTCGAAAAAGGGGGTATGCAATTGCAGTGTTTCGGCAGTCAGCAGGGCGGTCCCGGATGTATGGCGTTCTTTAGCCCGAATCTGCCCGATCAGATCTCAATCAGCTACGAGATTGTGGTGCACCGTCATGGGGGACTGGTCATCAATTACGTGGCGATTCGCGGTTTGAATGGGGAGGATCTGATAACCGATGCGGATCAGTTAGCGCCGCGAACGGGCGAGATGAAAAATTACTTTGCGTTGAAATGGGGCTTGCAGAGCTATCACGTTTCGTTTAGCCGCTTCGATGACCTGGGGCAGCATACGAATACTTCCAATTGGAGGCGGAATCCGGGTTCTCTGCTTGTCGGGCATGGGAATGATCTTGTCAAAGAATTGCACCAGCGCTATCGCATTCGAATCACCAAAGACGAGGGCATTTTGCAGCTTTTTGTAAATGATGTGTTTGCGCATGGTGTCATCGACCGCGATCAAAGCCGATATCCCATCCCTGACACGGGCAAGTTTGGCTTTCGTCTGATCGGCTCGGATGTTAGCGCGGATGTGTCCAATTTGCGGATTCATCGGATCGAGCCACATTCGGCGCCCCGGCGGAATTCGGAAGGTGCTGTTTGAGCCAGTTTGTAAGCCGCAATCTTCAAAAAGGCTATAAAAGTCGGGATGGTAAAAAATGAAGATTCCCAAAAATTTGAATGTTGTCTGGTTATGTTTGGATACATTGCGAGCCGACCATTTAAGCTGCTACGGCTATTTTAGAAAGACATCTCCAACGATTGACCGGTTGGCTTCGGAAGGCGTGCTCGTTCCGCAATCGAGAGCAAATGCTGTTGCCACCGGACCCGCGTTTACTTCGATGTTTACCGGGCGTTATGCTGTGAATAACGGGTGGTACATGACCCCTTACGATCTGGGAGATATGATCAATTTTTCGGATACGATGCCAGTCTTGCCGGAGTGGATTCAGGATAGAGGCGGCATTACCACAGCGGCATTCGATAAAACGACGGAATGATCCCATGCTGAATCAACTGGCGCGAACCGAGGAATTGCGCCGCGCGCTGCACCCATTCCTGTGATTTCATCCCGGTTTTTGTGCTCATTCTTTTGCCTGCGTTTTTTCTAGTTTCTCTTTTGACAATCTTTCGGTCCGTTTCTTCTCCCATTCCGGTGAATATTTATCCATGGGGATCATTTCCAAAGCTTTTTTCGCCCAAATCACTGCTTGCGCATCATTACCGTCATTTGTGTAACCCCAGGCAACCGCTTCGTAGGTGGCTGAAATTTCGGGGAATAACATATTGTTCAGCTTGAAAACTTCAATCGCTTCCTTTGTTTTTTTCAATTTGATAAATTTATTCCCGACATTATTCAGCGCTTCCTGCATATATTTGCAGACCGAATCTTCAGTTGAAAGATAGTTGCATGTGAGCGTCACAATTTTCCATTGACCGTTTTCTTTCATCAGGCAGCGGCTTTCCTGAATTTTGTTTTTCACTTTTCGCCCCGGTAAATCCCAAACGAAGTGGTCAATATACGTAATCAATGCCGTGCTATTTTCGATATAAATTTTGAACTCTTCGCTCGAAAATTCGACTGCCAGCGTATCCGGATTCGTTTCAAATTGCCTTTTAATGCTTTTTGCGATTTCATCCCAGCCAAAGATTTCATAGTATCTCGATTCAGTCGCATAACGTGAAACAGCGTAAGGTTTGTGAGCCCAGGCAGAAATAAAGCTGTCATAATCCCGGTTGACCCAGGCGGTGGTTTCTTTGAGGACAAGTGCTTTGATGGCGTTTTCTTCCGCAGTGATATCGCCGGTTTGCCTGGTGCAGTTAATGGCAAATAACACCGTAAAGACGAGTAATAATTGAAGCTTACTCATGGTAACCTCCTTTTGATCAATCAGGTGAAATGTTGAATTACGGCTGCTACTTGAGCATGGCTTGATTTAATTTAAATCAACACGTTTTTTCATAGAAAGCACAAAATATTTGATGCTCAGGCACCTTTACCTTTGGAGGATTAGATAATCCGGGACGTGGTAGAGCAGTCGCAGGAGCAGCGATGAAAATAGAAATAGGATACGAATGGCAGAATCTGAGAGAGCGGGAATCCGTTTCAGAAATGAAGGCTATGGCTAATCGGTTTCAGAGAAAATCGAATTTGGTTTAAGGTCTATATACCAATTTTTTTTTAAAATGTCAAGCTTAATATCGAAAAAGGTATTAACTCGGTGATTGAAGGTCGATTCTTTAAAATCGGTGAAAATATGGTGTGCGCTGAAGCTTGCGGCGCATAAAGGCGCCGCACTCCGGATCTTGTTTAATTGTTGTAGGATGGAAAGAGGCGTAAATAAAACGGCAGCATTTCTTTCTCGAATCAGCAATCGCATGGTTTGAGAAGGAATTATCATTGAGATTTAATTTTTTTATTATTATATTGGACAGGCAAATTTAAGCGACTGCCCTTTCATAAAGTATGGAATTCGAGAGAGGGGATTACGCGGATTCTCAGCATGATGCTGAAATTTATGCGTCTGAAGCAGCATTGCTTCTTGGATTCTTTAAGAAAATAACAGCTTCTTCATCCATGCAAATGCTCGGAAGCTTTTTCTGATTTTATAATAAGGATCGATGAGCAGGATGTCTCTGCAACACCCTAACTCACATTAAGCTCCAGACATTTTTAAGCGGAGGTATGTAAAATGAATGCTAACACTTTTAGCTACGCGGGTTTCTGGCGACGTTTTGCCGCTTATGTTTTCGATTCAGTGATTTTGGGTTATTTTTTCAATAACATTTACTGGTTCATCGTGAATCAAATGAGACTTGGGTTCAGGGGTGATGTGGATTCGGAATTGATCTCGACATTTGTGATTTTTCCGATCTTTGGGATTATTGCTTGGTGTTATTTTAGCGGTATGGAGAGCTCGCCCTTGCAGGCAACGGTTGGCAAATACCTGGTTGGCATTTATGTCACCGATAGCAATGGTGAACGGATTTCCTTCGGTCGCGCGACAGGGCGCTATTTTGCCAAAATTCTCTCGGGCATCATTTTGTCGATCGGCTATTTGATGGCGGGATTCACGGAGAAAAAGCAGGCTTTGCATGATATGGTTGCCAACAGCCTCGTGCTTAAACGCTAGACTTGAATGTCGGATTTCCATTACAAATGCATTCGCTAGCTGATATCAATCGTACACATTCAAGTAATGAAAAATGGGTATGCATAACATGACCAATCAAAATACAAGCTATGCCGGCTTTTGGCGTCGTTTCGCCGCAAACATCATCGACAGCGTGATAGTATTCCATATCCTGTCGGAATTCTATTTTACGTTGGTTTCACAAACCAGAATGATCCTATTAAAAACCGCAGGAAGCAACCGGGAATTGCTGCATAAATTGCTGGAGATTTTTCCTTTTTGGGAAGACTTGAATTATTATTTAATGACGAGCGAACAGGTGGGCTCCGATACGCACAATATGGCTCATTTGCTCGCAATCAGAATTGCCCTGATTTTTTTCCTTACTCCGCTGCCTTTCATTTTCAGTTGGTGTTATTTCAGCGGTTTGGAAAGCTCGCCCTTGCGAGCGACGCCGGGCAAGCTTGCGCTTGGGATATACGTTGCCGATATGGAGGGGAAACGGATATCCTTCGGCAGAGCAACAGCGCGCCATTTCAGCAAAATTGTGTCGAATATGACGATGAATGTCGGATATTTGATGGCAGGGTTCAGCATGAAAAAACAGGCGCTACATGATATGGTCGCATCCTGCCTGATTTTGAAAAAATGACGCCGGCTATCGTTCGCGTATAATTAGTGTCTGTCCGAGAACTACCTTTTAGCTGTCATTGCGAGTGACGGAGGAGCGAAGCAATCTCTTTGAATATAAGCACTTACTGATGAGATTGCTTCGGCTGGGCGCCCCCGGCAAAAAACGCCTCGCAATGACATTTAGTGGACTTTTCGTTCAGGCTCTAATTAAGGTCGGAAGGCGGGCATTGTTCTTTCGTGAAGAAATGATCTGGCGAATGCAGTTGCATCGCTGCGGCGCAATTATTCCCTCGGAAGCAAATAGCGCTTCACCAATGCGGTTATAAAAAACATCCCGGCGAGTACCAGCACAATCGTAGCGCCGGAGGGCAAATCGAAAATATAGGATAGCCATAGTCCGGCTATTGTCAGGATGATGGCGCTCAACGTCGAATAGAGCATCAGATGCTTCAGTTTATTGGTAAACTGCCTCGCGATGGTGGTGGGAACAGTTAGCAGGGCTACGACCAGGATGACGCCGACGACGCGGATGAGCACGATGATGCTCAGGGCGACCAATCCCAGCAGCAACAGGTATAGTGCTTTTGCCGGCACGCCGGAAATCTCGGTAAATTCCTCATCAAATGCAATTGCCTGAAATTCCTTGAAAAAAAGCAGCATGGTGAGAATCACGATCACATCGAGGCAGAGCATGATGAGAATATCGGTGAAAGAAACGGTCAGTATCGAGCCGAAAAGGTAGCTGAATAAATCCGGCGCGTAGCCCGGGGTCAAGCCGATGAACAGAATTCCGATTGCCATTCCCACCGCCCAGAGCATGCCAATCGCCGAATCCTCAGTGATTTTCGCTTTTTTGCTGAGCAAGCCGATGCCCATTGCGGACAGCAGGCTGAACGGGATCGCCGCCAGCACCGGATTCACCCCCAGAAAATAGCCCAATCCGATCCCGCCGAACGCCGCATGGGTAATCCCGCCGCTGATAAAAACAATGCGCCTGATGACCACAAAGGTTCCGACAATGCCGCAGGCAATACTCACGAGAACCGCAGCATACAGCGCGTTCCGCATGAATTCATAGTTTAAAATATCAATCATGTACGTGGTCTCCTAAAAGCCGGTGCGGAACCTCGTGCGCGATGAGCTGCACCGGACATTGATAAAGCTCCGACACTTTATGAATCCCCTCTTTGGTTGAACCGTGGTAGTGCACTTTGCCATTGAGGCAGGCGATTTGATCGATATATGTGACGACCACGCTTACGTCGTGGGTCACCAGCACAATCGTCAATTCCGAATTCAATTCGTTGAGCAGTTCATAAAATTCACTTTGCCATTTTTTATCGATGCTGGCGACCGGTTCATCCAGCAACAAACATCGTGGCTGCGTCGCCAAAGCCCTGGCGATGAATACCCGCTGCCGCTGACCTCCGGATAAATTGCCGATGAGCGCGTTTTGATGCGCCTCCATGCCGACTTGTCTCAATGCCTCCAACGAAATTTCCCGGTCCTCTTTGGTGAACCGTCTGCCGATTTTCCTTACGCGCAGGCGACCCATTGACACCACTTCCAATACGCTGATGGGAAAATTGAAATCAAAATTGAAAAGCTGCGGCACGTATCCGATGAACTTGCGACCGGCTTTGGGCGGCGCTCCAAAAATAGTGATTTCGCCCCGGTCCGGCGTCACCAGTCCTAAAATTAATTTCAAAAGCGTGGTTTTACCCCCGCCGTTCGGTCCGATGATCCCCAGGAAATCCCTCTCGAAAATCGAAAAATCGACATCCTGTAAAACAGGGACGTTGCCGTACGAGAACGAAACGTCATGCAAGGTAATGATTTCTTTGCGATCCATTTTATTCCATCGATTGAGCCAACTTTTTTGCAATCTTTCGCAGATTGAGAATATAGTCTTTTTCCAACGGGCTGATCAGAACAACCTCGCCCTCAATTTCTTTTGCGATAACATCGGCGCTTTTGGTGCTGAATTGCGGCGATGCGAAAACAATTCTGATTTGATGCTTCTTCGCCTGTTCGACCAGAAAACGCAAACCGCGCGGCGTTGGTGCTTTTCCGTCTTTTTCAACGGGTACCTGTACCAGATCGTAATCCCTGGCAAAATAGCTCCATGACGGATGGTATACCATGAATTCCCGATGCGTTTTATTGGTGAGCAACTGCCTGATCTCGGCATCGAGTGAATCCAGCGCCAATTGATAGGCACGGGCGTTTGCCCGATAAAATGCCGCATTTGTTGAATCGATGGCGACCAATCCATTGCAGATATTTTCAATCATGCGGTTGGCATTGGCAGGGGAGAGCCAGATGTGCGGATCGACAGCGCCGTCTGTTTGAGCCGCGTGCGAACTCGATTCATCATTTTCTTCAGCGGTGTGCTGCAATGCTGCGATGCTGTCGGACGCGTCTACCAAGTACATTTGCTGATTCAGGGAGAGTATTTTATCCAGCCAGGCAAGTTCGAATTCAATGGGTGTGCCCACTTTCACGTACATCGCCGCCTGACTTACTTTCACGAGTTGATTCGCTGAGGGTTCGTACGTATGCGGAGATGCGCCGGGGGGCACCATCGTGGTGACATCAACTTTTTCTGCTCCCACTTTTTCGACAAATTCAACCAGTGGCAGGATGCTCACTACCACCGGATGTTTTTGAGTTTGGCTCATCTTTCGATCGCATTGAATGAAAATGCATCCTGAAAGAAAAATTGGCAAAAGCAATTGTGGCATCAAATGCTGGTTCATGCTTGCTGCTCCTCCGTTTGATCTGCTCTCGGATGGCGTTTGCGAAATAACGTGTGCCAGAAATTTTTCCAATTTTGCAGGAACATAGCCATGAAGCCGCCTACGAGTCCGGCAGTTCCTGCACCCGTCGGGCATCCCGGCTGACCGCAAAACGGGCAAACCGCGAACATGGCATATAGCCCTGAAAATGCGAACCATAAGCCGAAGAATCGGAACAGGGCGCCGAATACGGGCAATTGCTTAAAATGCGACCACCGTGCAAAACGTCGCAATCGCTTGATATCTTTAATTGTGATTTCTGACAGCGGCTTTTTTATGGTGTAAATGGCGGATTTATTTTCAGCATTTTGGAGAGTGAGGATAGTTTGGATTAATTCACTGTTGTCCTTGCTCACGCACGATTCGATAGTTATCTTCGCTGAAGCAGGCAAGTCGAAGATCGCCCGCACCCATTCACGGATACGCGACGTCGTCCTGGTTGTATTATCAAGCATTGTACCTTGCTGTTCCGTTCGAGAATTCCGATCCCAACATACTGCATTTCAATCAGTCTTTTGCATGAATACAGGAAATTCCAAATATTCAAGGGAGTGATTCCCGTTTCAATGCGATTAGGAGTTATGCGCTATAACTGAATTGAGAGTGTAAAGTTCCGTAAGCGCAATTCAACATCCTTAAAATACCGGAAGAATCCTGCAGGGCGTTGACGCGTTTCATGGGGGAACTCAATGTGTTATTTTTGAATCGCCAGCGAAAGAATCAAGTTTCTGCCCGGTCCGTTTATCCCGGAGCCGTGTTCGCGGTAATTAACATCCAGCATATTTTCCAGCGCCAATTGCAAGCGGCAGGTCTGCCAGAGTTGCCAGACAAGTCTGGAATTCAGCGTCCACCAACCGGGTGTTCCGCCGATCGGAATTCGAGGGTCATCTTCATCGTCCGCTGAAAGCCGTTTTTGGCTGGCAGCAAAGCGCACAAAGCATTCGAATTGATGCGTGTCATGCTGCCAATTCAAACCGACCAGACCGAACGCCGGGGGAATTCCACCAATCGGTTCGTGCAGCGTTGTGTTCTCGCCATAAGTGCTCGTAAAATTCGAGCGAAATGTAAATGACGGACTCAAGTAAACATCGAATGCGCTTTCAAAGCCGGTGATGACGGCATCTCCGAGATTCTGTTTGGATTTAATCTTGTAATCGACGTCTGCGATCCGGATGCTGCCGGAGCCATTGTAGCGCGCATCGGCGTTGGCAATCAGATCGGTGAGGCGAGAATGATACCAGACAGCGTCGAACTGCACTTTTGTGCTACGTATTGCGACTCCGAATTCCCAACTGAGCAATTTTTCCGGCTGTAAGTCAGGATTTGGCACTTCATACGTATCACCTTTTGATTCGCCCAATTTCGAAAGATCGCTCAAATTAGGTGCGCGGAAAGCCCGGGCAATGGTTGATTTTAGCGTAACATATTTGTTAATATCAAAATTGCCCCCGATTCTGGCAGTCGCTGCCTGAAAATTCTGTTCAACCAGATTCAGATTCGATTCATCATTCGAAGGCGGCAAATTGAATTTCGCCCGAAACAGGCTGTAGCGTATGCCGAAAATCAGGTGCAGCTTTTGGCTGAGAGCTACATCATCCTGCAGAAAAATCCCGATGCTCGTGTACGCGGCATCATCCGGGTAACGCCCGCGACTGTCTTTTTGTCTGGCAGATGAAGTAGGATCGATATTCACCCGCTCACTGCGCACGTTGTCCAGGTACACATCGGTTCCGAAAAGCAATTGCTGGTTCGGCAATATCGATTCGATTTGGAGGTTGAACCCTGCGGTATTGACCAGATCGTTCTCGCAGGTGAGTGGGGAGGAGACTGTGCTCTGCATTTGTCTGCCTTCTGATTGCCGCTGCCATGAAAGCGTCGCTTGAATCGATTTCACGTAGCTCGATTCAAGGGTGTGCTGATAACGTGCATACATCAATTCCCGATCCTGCGGTTGATAGCGCCACAAGTAATATTCATCATTTATATATTTATCGTAGCGCGGTACATCCTTTTGCTTCGACAGTTGGTACGCCAGCAGAATTGATTGGGCGCTGGCGCACGAAAAAATAAACTTCGCATCGTAGTCATAAGCGGTGTAGCCGGTGGGAGTCTGGAGCAGACCGTTGGTAGACGTTTCAAGTTGGGCATGCCGGCTATTTTTACCCCGGCGCAAGTCTCCGAAAGCCTTGGCACTGAATCCTGTATGAAACGCGTATCGCTGCTTGCTTAGTCCGATATGACCGTGAATCGTTCTTTCATTATCCGCAGAGGCGTACCTGCCCAGAAGGTGATATTGAAATGCGGGGTGCTCAGTTGTTGGCGCAGGGCTGCGGGTAATCACATTGATGGTTCCGCCGAGGGCATCGCTGCCATATAACACAGAACCCGGTCCCCGGACGACTTCAATGCGATCGGCGCTGTTATTATCAATGGTGGTCAAATATTGATGGTTTCCCAGCCGATAGGTCGAATTATTCAGGCGAATCCCATCGACAAGAATCAGGATTTGATTGGAACTCAGTCCCCTGAGAATTGCGGAACCGCCGCCGTGATTGGTTTTTTGAACAAAAATTCCGCTTTCTTCGCGCAATGCTTCGGCTGACGTTTTTGCGTTGCGCTGCCGGAGTACCGTTTCAGAAACCATGTTCACGGTATTTGACAGGGTTAAAATATTTTTCGGCGTTCTTGTGGCGGTGACGAGGATCGCATCGAAATTGATGACGCGGCTTCGAAGCAAAATTTCGCCCAGGTCAATCGATGTCGATTTGGCGATGACGAGGTTTTCGATAAATCTCGATTCGTACCCGATATGGCTGAGTTTCAGCGTATACGTTCCCCACGGGATTTTATCGAAAACGAAAGCCCCATTGTCGTCCGTAACATCTGCCAAATCGCCCGGATTCAATTGCACCTGCACATTCGACAATGGTTTGCCGCGGATATCGAGAACCGTGCCCCGGATCACGGGTAAATTCTCGCGGGCGAAAATCAGCTTCAGGCTGAAAACAAAAATCAGCGCACTGATCCGGGCAAGACGATTAAAAGCGAAAAATTGATCTGGTTTCATAAGCTATATTCATGGTGTTTGCCGTTAGCTTTTATTTTTCGCAAGGAAGGTGTCGGCGAGTTCGCGCATTTTCTGCAAGCGATCGGTTATCGGTAATTTCTGGGTGCACGCCGCCTCACACGTTCCGCAGCGGGTACATTTTCGCAAGGTTTCCGAATCCAGTTGAATTCCCCAATGCCAGCGCAACCGGTTGAGCATGGCTTGAGGATCCTCTGAGAGCATGAAATGGTTGTACGCTTCCATCAATTTCGGTACGGGAATCTCCTCCGGGCAGGAGTCGCAATATCCGCAGCCGGTGCAGAGCGAATTGAATGCCTCATTCATGCTCTCCCGAATGTGGGCGATGGTTTCGGTTGGTATGGGTTGATAGCCATCGACAGCGCGAATCGCCTCTTCGAGCTGCGCCTGGTTGCTGAATCCCACCAGTGAAATCGCGATCCGCGGATCATTGATAAGAAATCGGAGTGCGCCTTCGACAGCAGATTCATCGGACGTGGTTTTGACGAATGAAAAACGCTGGGAATATTGGGGAATGATACCGCCTCCCAACGGATTCATGACAACGACGCCGCAATCATGCTTTGCTGCTGCTGTGAGTCCTTCGTCGCGATACGCAAAATTCATGGCTGAATATCCCAGCAGGATTCCTTCAAACGGATATTCTTCAAAAGCCTGGCTGATCTCCTTCCCCTGCATGTGGGTCGAAATGCAAATATGTCGAATCAAACCTTCATTTTTCAAACGCTCAAATTCTTTCAAAGCGCCATTTTTGATTCGCTCACGCAAGCCATCCATCGAAAGCACGCACCAGACATGATAAAAATCGATGGCGTCGAGATCCATCCGCCTCAATGACCGCTCGATCTCTTCCCGAATTTCCGACGGAGAAGATTTCACGGTTTTAGTTGCAACGTAAAAAGGCTTCTGCTTACGCTGCTTTTTCATTTCTTTGAAGGCTGCTCCGAAAAGCTCTTCGGATTTGCCATAGCCTGGTGCGGTATCAAAGTAATTGATTCCCTTCTGATAGGCTGCGGTTATGAGAGCGGCGCATGCCTCAGCATCATTTTGATCGGCGAAACGCATGCCGCCAAAACCTATGGCAGATACTTTTTTTCCTGTCGAACCAAAAGAACGATAAATCATTAGCTATCTCCGATCGTTGAATTTGGTTAAATTTTTAGTCTTACAAATTGTTTGAGCGTAATGTTCCCTGATTCTGCCGATTGATTTGTTACAGGAATTGAACTTAATCAAACTCAGAAGCGTTTGAAACAAAGCTGTCGAATCATTTTTGTAACAATGCTTCAATATGTAATTTTTACACAGTTACTCAGCCCTTTTGCGGCAATGCAAGAAAACAATTAAGCACTCAAATGATTTCGACTTAATATAAACAATATGTTAAAACTTTTTTATAATCAGCGAAATTACATGAAGAAGCGGTTTCATTTTTGGTCTCGGCTTTGCATAAAAGGCATTTGAAAAATGAAATGTCACAAGCAAGCATTGAGACGATTCGGAAAAATGTGAATGCAGGACGAAGATAATCAGAGGAGTGAGTATCAAAAAACACATCGGTTTTATCCATATTATTAAACGGACGGATGGGCTGACGGTAGCTATGAAATTACAAGCTGGAAGTTTCATACAAAAATTTGCATCAAGATTCAGGCATCAGCGCATCGCGCTCAAATCGATCCAACTGATAGGTGCATTCGTTCTGATGTGGGATCCGGTTCCGAACGCAGATTTGATGGGCTATAAAATTTACTATGGGATCGCATCGCGCAATTACACCCATAAAATCGATGTCGGCAAGGTAACAAAATATGAGTTCAAGACGCTTCCCCTCGATACCACGCTTTATTTTGCAGTCACCGCTTATGATTCCGCCGGAAATGAAAGCCCGTATTCCGCAGAAATCACGATCGAATGGGTGCCGCCGGAATCCCCCGTACCTGAGTCAGCGCCCGGCGAATCCTCGCTGGAGATAATCTACAATTTCCCGAATCCGTTTTATGTGGGAGCTGAGAATACACATATCCGGTATTTTCTGACAGAGGCATCCCCCGTCAGCATTCGGATATACGACATTAATCACAAGCTTGTCAAGATCATCATTGATGGCGCTTTTCGCGCGCCGGGTGAACACGTAAATGACACCTGGGACGGCAAAAACGCAGCGGATGAAACTGTAGGAAATGGCGTTTATATTTGTCAGGTGATGGCGAAAGAAAAAACGCAGCATTTCAAAATTGCAGCCCTGAGATGAAACGGATGTTTGGATGGATCGACGTTTAAAATCACTCTCCCTTCACATAACACTCGGCTACGTCTGGATGTTGTTGAGTATGACGGCTCGGGCAGAGGGAACCGCGGGCAAAGCTGGTGCTTTCCTGCGAACCGGCGTGGGAGCGAGGGCATTGGCGATAGGTGCCTTCACCGCTATCGCCGATGATGCCTCCGCAACCTATTGGAATCCCGCGGGATTGTCCGGCTTGAGCGACGCCCGGGTTTATGGAACATACGCTCGCTATTCTTTGGACCGGCGCCAGAATTTCATGAGCCTCGTTTTGCCGACGCGTCGGGGAGCGTTTGGGATCAGTTGGCTCGGTTTCGGCGTCGCCGGCATCGAAGCCCGCTCTTCGAATACGCTGCAGCCGGATTATATTTTCAGCGATTCCGAAAATGCGCTTTTGATTTCCTATGCGCAAAATCTGGGCTCAATCTTCTCGTTCGGCACAAATCTTAAACTCCTGCACCATAAGTTGGAGCGGCAGCAGGCGTTCGGATCCGGTGCCGATTTCGCCCTTCGGATGAATTTCTTCAACCGCTTGCATTTGGGTGTCATGCTCCAGGATTTCGGGGGGAGCCTGAAGTGGCCCTCGGGTTATACCGATCAAATTCCGCTTTGCCTCCGAGTGGGGTGCGCACTCAGGCTCTCACGGCGCCTTACGCTGGCATTCGAAAGCGCATCAGAGGGCATCAATGAAGTCGATTTGCGAGTGGGAACCGAGATCAAAGCCATCAATGAATTTCCCTTGCGGTTTGGCGTGGATCATCGGGGCGCGGTTTCAATGGGCAGCGGATTCAGCGCGCCGTTGGATATCGGAAAGATCGAGCTGGATTATTGTTATTCCAAAGATGCTTTCACGAACGAGAATGTTCACAAGGTCTCTGCCGCGTTCGCTTTCAGGCGCAATGGAAACCATGAAGAACAGCAGGAGTCGGAAATCCTGGTTGAAGTGACTGTGCCGGCGCTCAATGTGCGCAGCGGACCGGGGATTCATTTCAAGCGCATCGGAATTGCTAAACAGGGTAAAAAATTCAGATTAATCGAGCGCAAGAGTGATTGGCTGAAAATAAGGTACAGTAAGGATCGGATAGGCTGGGTAAGCGCGAAATATATGCGAATGATTTGAAGCAAACTATGTCAGTAATGATTTAAATATAACTCCCATCAATTTGCCGCAGCCTGGCGCTGGTGCAGCAGCGTCAACCACACAGCACCGAATAAAATGATGCTTCCCCCGATGAGTTCCTGGGTGGCGGGAAATTTTCCCAGCAAAACATACGCCTGCGGAATCACCATCAGAGGTTCTATGGTCAAGATGGCGCTTGACCGCGACAACTCCCAATAGGTATACGATCTGTAAATCAATATCAGACTAAGGCATGGACCGAGGAAGGCACCCAGAATCGTGACGCCCCAATATGAAGCCGGCACATCGAAATTTGCGCTATCGGTTAGCAGCAGCCAGATACTCACGATAAAAATACCGGTTAATGCACGATAAAAAGGAATAATCGTAGATCCGACGTCTTTGACCACTACCTTCGCCAGCCCCATTTGAATCGCTGCCGCACAGCAACTGAGTAGTGTGAGTACGATACCAGTTCCTACGTGCTCCCATCTGCCGAAGGCGCTCACGAATCCGCCTGAAATCATCAGCGCCACCGGGAAAATTTCACCCCTGGAAAACCGCTCCTTGAGAAACATGAATCCGAATAGAATACCGAGCATCGGTAAGAAACGCCACAGGAAAGATGAAAATGCCGGATCCAGGCGCGCAAGTCCTGCCCAACCCAGCAAAATCCCGATGCCATTGGCTAATCCGATTAAAAACAATTTCAGCGCGGCTGACTTCGGTACCTTCAATCGGCGTTGCTGTCCGGTGATGAAAATAATTACCAGTGAAAAAAATGCCGCCGAGATCGACCAGATCAAACAAAATGATTCGGGGCGAAAACCGGTTAAGCCGTATTTTGCAGTGATATAATTCGTCGAGAGGATGATGGTACCGGATAAAGAGAAGAGCAGCCCTTTCGCGGGCATGGATTGGGCGGTCTCTGCGATGGTGGCAGTGGTTGTATTCATTGTAATCGCGCGTTTCCTTTGCAGATCCAGTGTCGGTCGCCAGATCTAATCAATGCTCAATCACCAGCGGTTTTTGTGAATTCTGGCGCTATCGAAACGGCTGGCGGGCAGTTTTTCTTCGGCTGGATACCCGATTGAAATTAAAGCAAAAGGCGTTATTTCATGCGGGATATTCAGCAATTTCCGCATGCCGTCCACTCGTTCCGGGCGCGGATAAATCCCCAACCAGACGGCTCCCAATCCATTGGCGCGCGCGGCGATTAAAAGATTTTCCGTAGCTGCCGAACAATCCTGAATCCAGTAGCCTTCATAGCGTTGCAACCGCTCATCGCCGCAAACGAGTATTGCCAGCGCAGCCTCTTTTAGCATGGTTGAGTAAGGATGGAATTGCGGCACCTGGTCCATCAGGCTATGATCGGTCAGAACCACAAAATGCCATGGCTGCTGATTGCCTGCCGAGGGTGCGCTCATCGCTGCCTGCAGCAACTCATTGATAAGTGTCTCACTGACTGCCTTTCCGGTATATTTGCGGATGCTCCTGCGGGAAAGTATTGCTTGCATCGCTTCCATAAATTGTACACCTCCAAAATCTAAAAGCGGATGATTGACGGGTTGGTTCTGGTGAAAATTAAAAGTTAGACGAACTGCGTCTAAACAAGTTCCGGTTGAATTTCGAAAAAGCATTTGAACGCTTTTCGCATTAACGTGTATTATTGAATGAGAGCGCTTATTGAAAAGGGTGGCAGATCCAATTTTTCACTTCAGTTCGTGGCGTTCAGAGCGATCGGGAGGGCAACCGGGGGAACGCTATGATTTCAAGGGAGTACTTCAAAATAGCTGTTTTTAAAATCAATCAATCATGGTTCGACTTCACTCATCATGAATTCCTAAGTTTAATAAATTTCAATCGCATAAGCGAAGCTTCTTCCTGAGCGAAGACGAAGGATAAACTGGCTTTAGTTCCATTTTGCAGAAGTCTATGATTTTTAAACAAAAGGAGGCACACAATGCGAAGAATTAATGTGCTGTTCCGGCTGGTGACAGGTTTGATTGTTTTCGGGGCGAACTGCCATATCTCAGGTCAATCCGGAGCAGCAAAGCCGGAGAAAGTGTACCGCATCGTCTATGAAATCGAGCCGAACGATTGGTACAAACAACAGGCTGACTTGTGGAAAACTGAGATCGAAAAAAATCCTGCAAATCCTGAAGCGTGGTACAACTATTACAATGCGAATCGCTACGCCCATTTCGAGGATATTTCTTCCGCGGAAAAGAAACGCAAGCTGAATGAAATTATCGAAAAAATGGCACAAGCTATCCCCGACACGTATGAATTTTACCTGCTCAAGTACTGGACTACGTACGATCTATTTGATCTGGCGCTTATCGAAAAAGCTTACGCTATCGATCCGGATCGTCCGGATACATATTATCCATTCATCAGTCATTACGAAATACACGGGCAGGAGGATAAGGTCAGGGAATTTTGCCAAAAACTTTACCAAAGCCGCGACATTGCTCCCTGGTTGATTAATTACAATTACAATGTCCTGCAATCGACCGGGCCGAACGCCATACTTTTCACCAATGGGGATAATGATACCTATCCCGCCTGGCTGTTGCAGCACGTTCAGGGCGTTCGCAGTGATGTAACTATCATTAATATTTCGCTGGCAGCGGTGGAATCTTACCTGCCGCATAAACTGAAAAAGCGGAATATCATCCTGGATTATAAGGAACTAAGGCAAGATGCATTCATCATTCAAAACGGGCAAAAAAGCGGATTTTCACCACAGCGTTTTGCGCAGGCGTTGGGCAAAGCCATCGCTGACACGTATCCGGACATTCCGCTCTATTTTTCATTTACGGTAACGCATGAGGTTATTGATTTCTTTAAAGATAATTTGTATATTACCGGATTGGCATATCGCTACATCAAAAAGCGCATCGATAACCTGGCGCTGCTTCAAAAAAATTTCGAACATGAATTCCGATTGAATTATTTAACATTCGACTGGTATGACGACGCCTTTCCGGGAGAGAAATTGAGGAATCAGACCCATCTGAATTATGTGCCGCCGATGATCATGCTGCTGGAACATTATCAACTAAGTGGTGAAACAGAAAAGGCTCGATATTGGAAAGAACTGGCTCTGCTGCTGGCTGAACGTTCGGGCAATAAGCAGCTCATTGATGAATTGAAACATAAATGAAACGACTCCAAAAATTTCAAAAATTCAGTGATGAGCAGTTGATGAAGCGCATCCGGCAGGGAAGCTCTGAAGCGTTCGATACGCTATATGCCAGGTACAGCCGAAAGTTGCTGCATTTTTTGTATCGAAGTCTGGGCGGAGATGAATCAAAAGCCCAGGATTTCCTGCACGATATCTTTCTAAAAATTATTGAGAAGCCGGAGCGCTTCAGCGGTCGGAGCAGTTTCAAAAGCTGGATATTCACCGTTGCCTGCAATTTATGCAAGAACGAATATCGCCGCCAGACTGTTCGGAAAGCTGTCGAAAGCAAAGCTGATATGGATGAAATCGCCTTAATTGATGAAAATCCGATTGACGAGATCGTGGACCAGAAGATGTTTAAAACCGCCATGCTCCAGGAATTGGGAACATTTTCGCCCAATCAGCGCTGCACGTTTCTGTTGCGATTTCAGCAAGGAATGTCAATCGCAGAAATAGCAGAAATTTTTGATTGTTCTGAGGGTACCGTCAAATCCAGGCTTTTTTATACCACCAGAAAACTGGCGCAAAACTTACATCAATTCAATCCCAATCGCAGCGAGGTAGGCTGGAATGAAAAAAAACGAATGTAAAAATATGACATGTAATGAGATACAACACGTTCTGATTCAGGGGGAATCAAACCGATTGACACCGGACGAGCTCCGTCTGGTGGAAGTGCATTTAGCCAAATGTCCCGACTGCAAGCAGTTTGAGAGTTTTTTACTCCAAATGCAGGGGGCGATCAAAATTCAGGCGAATGATGCGCCCGTACCGGAGCCTGAGAACCGCCGGCGCCTTCTGGGGCTGCTGGCGTTCAGGCAGAGGCGCAAGCCCGTGATCACAGCCCGATTGTGGCAGACGATCCGTGCAGTCATCGAATATCGGATTCCGGTGTACCAGATTCTCCTCGCCGCAACCTGCATCTGGTTTTTGATCTGGGCGATCAATATCAGCGCGGCTTTTTTCGATAGCATTAATGGCAGATCACCCGGTTTTGCCAGGATTGAAAGGGTGGATACTGGCGATATTTATGTAATTGAAGAGCTTTCGATCCTGGAACATCAAAAAATAGGTCGGAATGCAAGGGAGGATAGCACGCTGACAAGCCTTCTGGTGGAAATGTAAGGCTCGATCCAAACCGGTCTAATGCGTGAAAAAACAACATTCAAATCTGTTTCTCATCGGTGCTGCTTTTTTGGGCGCGCCAATTGTGAGTACAAAATTGGGCGTACCTCATCTCAAAATACTTTCTATTAGCTTCCCATAAACTGCCAAATGAGATAAACTACCCGGAAATCCGGTCAAAGAGTCTGCCCAAAAAGGCAATGATCGGCGACGCTAAATTGTACCTCGTGTCGCTTAAGGATTGGTTTATTTCAATGTTTATAAGCGATTGGCATAGCCCAAATCAAACTTTTAAAATTTCAAATAGAGTGTTTTTTTCTCTTGACAAAATGGGATATTTTTCATATACTATAAGCGGTTAAATCAGGGCTGTCGGGCGCAAGAGCAACATCACTTAACCATTACATTTTATGGAAAATTTGAGATATATAAATATACTACTTGAGATTCTCGCCGCGTTTTGCCTGCCTGTCTTTATAATCAATGAAATCGTGATCTTTAACACAGGAAAATGTAAGGATAAAGCTGCTATCTGATATACATCGAAAGGAAAGAGAAGAGAGAATGTTATGCAGTCGTAACACCGGCGTAACATAAAACCGCTATCATTTTCAGATAGCTGTATCGTCAATTTCCTTTTATGAAGCTCGTCCGCAGGGGAGTATGCCGTAGACAGCAGATAGACTGAATTGATTTTATATTGAGTCTATCCGAAATGGAATTGTTTCTGAAACTCAATTAAAAAAATGCATCGTGATGACCGAAGGTAGCTACAGCGTGTAGCCCACGGACATGCGTTCGAGACGCTGATCAATGGATTTGCGCCGGGCAGCGCCCCGGCGGAAACAGGTAGCGATGTTAAAACCGACAGATTATAAATATCAGAAATCATATTTCTTAGGATTGATCTTTTTTAGAACTGGCTTAATCTTTCACCTAAAAAGACCTGAAAAATGAGATATTTAGTAAATTTTCAAATCGCACTCCTGATGCTGGGCGTGTTTTCCGCGCGCCTTCAGAGTCAATCCTCAGCACCTTCTCGCGACCAAATTCAAGTCATTCAATTGAAAAAACCATTAGTTGATGATTATCATCATTACCATGATATTGGCAACCTGGGCTTAACTATCACCAACTATGGCGTCTTCGGACAGGGCTATCGAATCGAGGAGCAGCCCTCCTGCCTGTATAAATTCCGGTCGCGGCGTGAAAAAGAACGCATCGAGCATTTTTCCTACGCCGGGTTGTGGATTGGCGGAATCGGGGGCATGCATGGTGAACGCGAGCCACTTGTATCGACCGGCATCGTCGATGGGGTATTCGAACAGGGGGAAGCCGGCTTTGAATTCACCAATTCGGCTGATGAAGGCGATACGGTGCGCGTTCGCTCCTCCATTGTCACCTCTCCATTTTTCGATCCCTCTGCGGTTTCTCATCAGGATTTCATCTGCAATTTCACCGACCGACACACCGTCGTTCCCGGAACTGATATCACTCTCGTAGATCATACGCCTCTCGGTATCAACGTTCATCTGGAATCTTATGCATGGAATTACTCCTACGCCGATGCGTTCGTCATCCTGAATTTTACAATTAAAAATATTTCCAACTACTCTATTGAAAGGGTTTATGTCGGAATCTGGGCTGATGCCTCGATCGCCAATATGAACTATACGAGTATTTATCAGCCTGGCGGCGGATTCTCCTGGTACGATAATTTGAATGGCTTCGACTCCGAATATAAAATGAGCTATCAATACGATGTGGATGGGGATAATGGCTTCGCAGAGAGCTACCTGGGGATTCGTGCACTGGGGGCGTCTGTGCCGCGCGAAACGTATAAGGTTAATCACGACCAATGGAAATGGTCCACTTCCTCAGATGCAAATTTCCCTGAGTATTTCATGCCGGGCTCCGATACTGAGCGCTACGAAAAGCTTTCAAGTACGCCTGCAGGCACCATCCCGAATGTTGAGAGTAGCTGGATGCTGCTGCACTCCTTCGGTCCTCTGGGCGATCTCGCACCCGGTGATACGCTCAATGCGGTATTCGCTATCGTTTGCGGCTTGTGGGCGCCGGCAGAAGGTGATCGCCCCGAACGCCGGAAAAATCTCAGGCTCAATTCCGAATGGGCGATGACGGCGTACAACGGCGAAGATGTCGATGGCGATGGTCGGCTGGATACCGAAAATGAGGATATTAACGGTAATGGTATACTCGATGAGGACGAAGACCTTGACGGAGACGGCAATCTGGACATTGATGAAGATAATTACCGGAATCCACAGCGCAAAATTTATGACCATAACGGCGTCATCGATCGCTATATTCTGCCTTCGCCGCCACCTTCCCCAACCTTGCTGGTGGTACCGGGCGATCGTCAGGTAACACTTTACTGGGACAATTTGCCCGAAGAAGTCGAAGATCCGATCACGCGCGAAAAAGATTTTGAAGGCTACCGTATTTATAGCTCCCCGAAGACCTCAGGCAGCGAAGAAGATGCGTCGTTGCTGGCTCAATTCGATCTAATTGATAACCACGGCTACGATACCGGATTCAAGGCAATTCGCTTCGATACAACGATTGAAAGCAAAAGCTATAAGTATCGATTTATCAATGATTATTTGTTGAACGGTTGGCCCGGAGAGTACTTCTTTTCTGTGACGTCCTATGACCGCGGCAATCCCGCCAATAATTTGCCAAGCATGGAAAGCTCGCTCTATGAAAATTTGATGTATGCTGTGCCCGGGAAGACTGTAACCCAACAGGACGACCGCAAAATTTACGTATACCCAAATCCATACAAAGGTGAGGCATTATGGGATGGATTCGGCGAACGCGAACGACTGATATGGTTTGCGAATTTGCCAGCCAGGGCAACGATTCGAATTTACACGCTCGCAGGTGATCTTGTGGATGAAATTCAGCACCATGCCGACTCGTATAACGGCAGGGATATCACGCTGTTGGAGAAGCAGTCTGCTTCGCAGACAACCATATTTTCCGGGGGCGAACATGCGTGGGATTTGATTTCAAATCATGATCAGGCGATTGCGACCGGATTGTATTTATATACTGTGAAGGACGAAGACACTGGTAAAATTTATTCCGGAAAATTTCTGGTGATTAAATAGAGTTTATCGGTTTTTGTCATTCCCGCATGTTTTTATCGGGGACAAGCCTGTCGGGCATGACAGAACCGGTTTGCTTTTGAATTTCAGCTTCACGGACATTAAAAGAATAATTCTTACATAACTCATTTTATGAACGTTTTTAATCTAATCAAAAGGAGGAAATGGTATGAAACGTTCTGGCATATTTTTCATTTCATTGCTATCGATGGCGCTGATCGGATCGCTGGCAATGGCACAGACGCATTTCACTTTTACTGCCAATACCGGGAATAACGCCACTGTAGTTATCCCGACGGCAGCGAATCCGAACATCGATGGAACCGCACTCGTCACCGGTGATGAAATCGGAGCTTTCACGCCGGGTGGGCTTTGTGTCGGGGCAGTGGTCTGGACAGAGGGTGCAAATGCAGCGCTAACGGTCTGGGGCGACGACGACCAGACTACGGAAGTGGACGGTATCAAAGCCGGTGAGGCGATTATGTATCGCTTGTGGCAAATGTCCTCAGATGTTGAATCAGAAGATGCCACGGTAACGTATGCGCAGGGTGACGGCAATTATGTTGCCAACGCCATGTTCGTTCTCGCTACTTTAGATGCTGCGGCACCGGAAGAAGGCATGTCGATCAAAAAAATCCAATTCACCGAAGATCCGTCCGGTGATTCACCGCTGCTGGGACAGGTTGTTACGGTCTCAGGTATCGTGTCCGCAGAACATCGCGGCAGCAATTACAACAATGGCGGCATATCCGGCAGCTATTTCTTTATGATGGATAAAGCGGCAGCCTGGAGCGGGATTCAGGTGCTCTACAGCGGTAATACGACCGCTGAAGGCGACTGCGTTACCGTTACCGGAACCGTCGGCGAATATTATGGACAAACCCAGATTAAGGACGTTACCGAGTTTATTCTGCACAGTACACGCAATCCCGTACCGGGTCCCGTGGTTGTAACAACTGCTGAAGCCAATTCCGAGCCGTATGAAGACTGCCTGGTTCAGGTTCAGGATGTTACCATCGTCGAAACAGACATTGGCGATTACGCGAATTGGCGCGTGGATGATGGTTCGGGAGCCGTGAAAATCGACACGCGTGCCAAATATTATTATACGCCTGTATTAAATGATCCTGTAAAATCATTAACCGGTATCGTATTATACGGCTATAATGAATATTCCGTCGCCCCCAGATTAGCCTGGGATATTGTCGAAGGCGGTGAATTCACACGAATACAGCGCATCCAGCAAGTACGTAACAGTGATTTGGTGCTGGCGTATCAAGATGAATATTCTGATTCTTCCTACGCCTCTGGTGATACTATAAAAGTCCGGGGTATCGTAACGATGCCAACAGGATTGTCTTATGCCGGTGATGGTATCAAATTCATCGTTAGCGAAATGGATGGCGGTCCATGGAGCGGTATTTTATCGTATCATCCCGATTCCACCGCCTACCCAACCCTCTACGAAGGCGACGTAATTGAAGTAGAGGGTTATATCGACGAATACCGGACAATTGTCAGCAATATGACTGAATTTTGGATTACGAGTGAAATTGAAATCACGGATATCGGTCAGCCGTTGCCTGCAATCGACACGCTTAATACTGGCGATCTTCGTTTACCTGTGGATGCCGAACAATGGGGAAATGTCTTTGTAGCAATTAAGAACGCCAAAGTCGTTGAAACCGACATCAATCCGCAGGATGGTGTGTTTGCAGTCGATGATGGTTCCGGAAGCCTTATTGTGGATAATGATTCTGATAGCTTGTATTATTACTATTTAGATAATCCGAAACCGCCCCTGGGCGCAAATCTTGAATCTGCTCGCGGTTGGGTGTATCATCACTTCGGAAGCTATGCCGATTGCACAACGTATAAACTTGCTCCGTTGTATCTGACGGATATGATTTGGGGCGGCGGGGCACCGCCGGCTATTACAAGCGTTCACAGAGATATAGCGGTTCCCGGTTCAACCGACGATGTAACGGTAACTGCTGAAATAACCACTGAGCTCTCAATCGTTGAGGCTGCGCTGTATTATGACGTGGTTAGCGGCGGTACTTCTGCTGGCTATGTGAAGGTTGTGATGACGAATACCAGTGGCGATCTGTATGAAGCGACGATTCCCGCGCAATCCGCGGGTACAGTGGTGAATTATTACGTTATCGCCACGGATGATTTAGGACAAACGTCATGCTTGCCGATTGATATCAACCGAAAAAATTTCTGGTATAAAGTGAGTAATGTTTCCACGCTCACCATCAAGGATATTCAGTATACACCATGGGAAATCGCTGATTCTCCGATGGAAGGGCAACATGTCGCTGTCACCGGAATCGTAACCGCTGATACCGGTGCCAACCGTGTATATCGTGCATACGCCATCCAGGACGCAATGCAGCCCTGGAGCGGAATTTTCGCCTGGAATATCAAGACAGAATTGTACCGCGGTGCTGAAGTTACTGTTTTCGGTACAGTTACTGATTATAATCCGGATTATCCTTCGAAGTGGAATAATAACACACTTATCATGGTTGATTCAGTAATAGTTGGCAGTTCAGGCAATGTTATCGAACCGCTTATTGTGAAAACCGGAAGATTGGTCGAAACCACGCAAGAAGCGGAATCCTACGAGGGTGTTTTAGTCCGCATTCAGAATGCAACGCTAACGCACATGGATCGCTATGATGTAACGTTTGATGACGGCAGCGGTCCTTGTCGTGTAGATGCCGATTTTCTGGTTGCCCGAGATCATTACGAAAATGACATCGTTTACATTAACCAGGATGGCGGTTATATGGTTGCCTGGGGCGATACCATCCGTCCCGGCAACAGGATTGATTATATCCAGGGCATCTTCACGCATAGCTTTGGAACGATGAAGATTGAACTAAGGGATGAGGCAGATTTTGGCGTCAATGTCGGTGTCGATCCCGACTTCAAAGCTGCGCTAGTGACATATAGTCTGGAACAGAATTATCCCAATCCGTTCAATCCCGAAACACATATCCATTATTCGCTGCCCGAAATGCAGAATGTTAAATTGATTGTATATAACATGCTGGGACAGAAGATTCGTACCCTGGTGAATACCAGTGTCCAGGCAGGACATCATAGCGTCGTATGGGATGGCATGGATGAATCCGGCAACGTCGTACCGACAGGTATTTATATCTATCGGATGCGTGCGGGTGACTTTTTGGAATCCAGAAAGATGCTCATGATTAAATAAAGATGATTCAATTTTAAAGCTGCGTTGCCGGATCAAACCGGCTTCGCAGCTTTATTCTTATTTTACCAACCCTGACTTTTAAATATTAAAGTATAAATCATGAAAATGCAATACAGAATTCATGTTGCTTTAATCGGCATTCTGATCCTCGTGTTATTTTCGTGCGATCAAAATCCGTTTCATCCCGATAAAACGCCGCACCCGTTCGACAATAACGCACCGGAAACCTATCTTTTTCTGTTTATGGTTCCGGATACGTCTATTGTTACCGATTCGGTAAAATCAGATACCATCATCACCGAATTCGATACAACAGCCAGCAAGCAGGTCTTGCATTGGTGGGGTGATGACAGCGACGGACATATCGCAGGCTATTATATTCAATGGGATTATCAGACTGAGCCCATCTGGACAACTGCCGAGTACGACACATTTTATGTGCCTATCCGTACCAGCTTCAGCCGCTTCACTTTCCGCGTGTGGGCGGTGGACAATGACAGCCTGATAGATCCCACGCCTGCCATTCTGACATTTCCGGTTTATAACTCCAAGCCCTTCGTCGAATTCAAGACCAATAGCAATCCCGAGGCTCCGGATGGGAATCCGAATGTGATTGCCTACACATTTCCGACGCGGACATTTTTATGGGAAGCGAGCGATCCGGATGGGCTCGAAACAATCACCCAAATTTACTATGCGCTCGATGATACCAGTGACTGGATTGATCTTGCGGGAGACGAGCGAAGCATCACGCTGACAGAAATTCCGCCCGGTGAACATCGATTTTTCCTCAAAGCTATGGATATCGCCGGCGCCCAGAGCCAGGTGATTTCTTTCCCCGATCCGGAAGATAACACAACGCCCAATACCTGGGTTGTAAAAGAGCCTATAGGTGACATTTTATTGGTAGATGATTACGCCCAGGGTCAAAATACGAAAGCCACTCAAGACATCTACAGGGGCATGCTGAACAATATCGTCGGCGAAAACGGGTACAGCCTCTGGGAAATCGGGACGTCTTCGACGCCGGTTTTCAATCCGCAAAATAGCCTGCCCTATGCCACTGCAGACATCAAAGCCTATCTCGGGTATTTTAAAAAGGTGATCTGGTTCGCGCATCTGGGTCTACCCAACCTGTCGAATGCGGGATTGAGTCTAACGCAATATATTGCCGGGGGCGGAAAAGTATTCATCACCAACGGGAACCTTGCGGAACCGGATACTGCGTGGACATTTACCAGTATCGATTCCGTGCATGCGCTGAATCCGGGAGGGAGATTATTCAAAGGCGTGGGAATTAATGCATTTTTTACCAATACCGCTGCGGATACGGCGCTAGATCTTGAGCTAGGCAAGTTGTTGGGCAACCGGGTGTATCAGCTTGTGCCCGGTCCTGATTGCGAGGTGGTTTACCGCATGCAGCACGATACCACCGCCACCGTTACCGTACCCTATAAAGGCACCCCAGTGGTCGGAATCCGCTACAGGGTGGGTGCAGGTGAATCAATCTATTTTTCGTTACCTTTCCACTACTGTGACGGAAAATTTAACATGGAAGCCGTTTTAAGATACATCCTCTTTGAAGAGTTTAAATGATGAAAAAAACAATTCTATTTTTGCTTGTATTGGGAATATCCCAACTTGCGCTCGGGCAGAGCCAAACCAGGGGGAGAATCCAGGGAAAGGTGATTGATCAGGCAACGCAGCAACCATTGCCGGCGGTCAACGTTGTTATCAAAGGCACTTATATGGGCGCTGCAACTGATTTGGACGGCAAATATTTCATCGATAAAATCAGCCCCGGGCAGTACGATCTGGAAGTCTCGCTGATTGGCTACAAAATTCAGTTGAAAACAGGCGTGAAAGTCGCCGCCGGGCAGATGCAAACCATCAATTTCGAGCTCGAAGAGTCGGTGCTGGCGTTCGGGCAGGAGATAGTCGTTATCGGGAAAAAGCCGCTTTTGGAGGTGGATCTGACCGCTTCCGAGGAAAGCTTTTCAGCAAATGATATCGAGCAGAAAATTGTTGAGAACGTGGATGATATTATAACGCAGCAGGCAGGTGTCGTCAAAAGCGATAATGAAATTCACATTCGAGGCGGGCGCGCTGATGAAAGCCTGTATATTGTTGACGGCATCTCCATCAAAGATCCGTTATCCGGCTATGGAAGCACACTGTACATTAATGCTGACGCGATTAAGGAATTAAAGGTAATCACCGGCGGATTCAACGCAGAATACGGGCAGGCAATGTCCGGAATCATCGATGTGGTCACCAAAGAGGGCGGGGATGAGTACAACGGCGCTCTGACTGTGAAATCAGATTATCTAGGACTCGATTTTTACGATAATTACAATGCCCAGATCGTGGAATTCAATTTTGGCGGACCAGAATTTATCACATCGAAAATGCTCCCGGCAGTCGGATTAAATTTGCCAGGGCGATTTTCATTCTTTGTTTCCGGGTACGGCAATATTTCCGATACCTATTTGATCGATGCGGATAAGCTGTATCCAAGCCGCTCAGGGCTTGACATTTTCGCGCTGCGCGAAGAAAATGACTGGCATCTCCTCGGCAAATTAGCCTGGAAAATTAATCCCAACCAGAAATTGACCGTATCGTACGATCGTTCCTTGAATATCAACCAGGGATACTTCCGTTCGTACGTCATTTCGAAAACATATTTTCCGTACGATTTCAGCAAAAATCTGGCGCATTATCCTACGTTCACCTCGGAAACGATTCTGGGAAATCTGACGTGGACGCACACGCTGAATTCCAGGACGTTTTATGAGATCACCATCGGTGATTTTTTCAATTCCACCCACAGCTCGGTGCAAAATAAAAATTGGACTGAATACTCGGAATACCTCGACCTGGAGCCTATCAAATATGTGCCGATTTCCAACGCCGATATCCTGATCCGGCGCGGTGACGGATTTTACGATTACGGAGATTACGGACAATGGTACGATTATTTTAGCGATACCTGGTCGATAAAAGGCGATATCACCAGCCAGGCATCCGAAAAGCACCAACTTAAAGGCGGCTTCGAATCCAGCTATACCGAGATGCAGGTGGTCGATATCATCGATCCGTGGGTTGACAGCGAAAGCGGCTACGGCAGAAGCTATGATATTTACCACGTTTATTCGAACGGCGGTTCATTCTACATCCAGGATCAAATCAAATATGACGGAATGATCGTGAATTTGGGTTTGCGATACGATTACTGGTTCCCGGGAAAATTCGTAGAGGACGCCATCAACGACCCTGAAACGGTCATCATCTCTGAGGCTGCGCGCGAAAAATTCAAGGAAGATACCTTCGAGCTATTCGGTGCGCGCGGCAAAGGACATCTCAGCCCGCGCATTGGCATATCGCATCCGGTTACCGACCGAACCGTGCTTTACTTCCATTACGGTCATTTCTCCCAGCGTCCGAAAGGGCAATATATTTACGCCAAATTGAAATCGACATCGCCGGCAACTTACCAGCTTTTCGGAAATCCCAATCTGAACCCGACCACAACCGTGGCGTATGAACTGGGCATCAAGCACAAGTTCAATGAAAACCTGGTCGCGGAATTCAAAGCATATTATAAAGATATGTTCGACTACCCGTCATCGGAAAAAATCGAAATGGAGAATCCACGATTAGGCAATATCAGCTATTTGATGTACATGAACATGGACTATGCCCGATCAAAGGGAATTGAATTGCGCGTAAAGCAGCGCTACGCCAGGTATTTAACCGGTACCATGAATTTCACCTACGCGGTGAGCAAGGGTAAAAGCTCGACCCCGAATGATAATTTGCTGGTGCAAGCCGGGAGACTGGAGGAGAAACCGCTCAAGGAAAATTTCCTGAAATGGGATGTACCGATCCGGCTGACCCTCGATTTGAATTTCCACGTCGATGAGAAAGAGGGATTTGATGTCTTCGGATGGAAAACTCCGGAAAAATGGGGCTGCAGTGCGCATTGGGAACTTGAATCCGGAAAACGATATACGCAACTCCTTGATATCGAAAAAGAAATTTATGATTCCGGCAATCCGTATAGCGAAATGTCTCCGTATTGGCAACAAATAGATTTTCGGCTGTATAAATATATCAATATCAGGAGCCTGGATATCTCGTTCTCGATGGAAATTGAAAATCTGTTCGATGCGAAGATACCGCGGATCATAAATCCCTACACAGGATTGGAATATCGACCGGGGGATATTTTAATGACGCGATACACTCGCGATTTCAATCCCGAACCCAATCCTATAGACGATCCTTCGAAATACCGCTGGCCCCGAACCATTCGTTTCGGATTGTCTGTGAAGTTTTAAATTATCAAAGATTTAATGTGGGCATAACATGAAAAAATCAGCCATCATAGTCATTGTCATGGCATGTTTCCACATCATGGCAATCGATCTATACTCTCAAAATTTGTTTCCGCTACTGGGTGGGCAGCGTGCCGGTACAGCCGCCGCAACATTTCTGAAAATTGATGTCGGCGCTCAGGCAACTGCGATGAGCGGTGCTGCTGTGGCACTGGCGAACGATGCAACGGCGCTCTATTGGAATCCCGGGGCAGCGGCGCAATTGAACGGCAATTTTTTAACGCTCAGCCATATCGAATATCCTGTTGATATTAAATATGAGTACATCGGGTACGTTCATCATTTGCCGCGAATCGGAACGGTGGGGGTGAGCTGCGGGATGCTGCACATGGAAGATATGGAAATCACGACCGAATATCATCCCACCGGAACCGGTGAATATTTCAGATATAACGATGCCTTTGCCGCGCTCACCTTTTCGATGAAAATGACCAACCGTTTTTCATTCGGGGCGTCTGTTAAATACGTCGGAGAATACCTGGCAGGAATTGAAATGGGTGGCTGGATGATCGATCTGGGCACATTTTATTGGACCGGTTATAAATCATTGCGCTTCGCCGTCAGCCTGGTAAATTTCGGTCAGGATTTGAAACCAACGGGCAGCTATTTGCAGAAGACCAAAGAAGGCGCATTCACTGAGAAGAAATATGAAGCCTTTTCGCCGCCAACAACCTTTCGCGTGGGTTCGGCTATGGATGTTTATTCAACCGATCGCGTCTGTCTCACATCGTCATTCCAGATCAATCATCCGGTAGACAACGCTGAAAACGCAGTAGTTGGTCTGGATTTTCAATTTTTAAAACACGCCCATCTCCGCGCCGGATATCGCATCAATTACGATGATGAAACATTCACGTTTGGCACGGGCTTCTTGCTGCCGTTTGGAGAGCGGAAATTTGCACTCGATTACGCTTTCAAAGATTTTGCGAATTTGAGTTCAACGCATCAATTTACTTTGGGATTTCAATTTTAGAGGGATTGGTTTTGAAACGAAATAAAGTTTGCCTGTTATTCATCGCCCTGGTGCTCATCGCCACTTATCACTGCGGCTGGAAAATGCCGTTGCCGGGTGTTCGCAGCACACCTGAGTCGTTTGGCGCCAATGATACCCTGTACACGCGGCTGAATCCCGCCTGGGACGCTTCACAGCTCGGGTATTTTCCTGCGAATCCAATGGTTCCCGTGGATATCGCCATCGGCGATGATGGCTATTTATTCATTGCTGACAGCGCCAACAACCGGGTTATCACCGTATCACCAGCCGGTCATCTGATTACGTCCGGGAATATGAATACTATCGAGCCCATTGACAATCCGGTTGGCATCGATATCGACTCGAAACTGAACCTGTTAATTGTCAACGGAACGAACACGATTTATGTCTGGAATCAATACATCAACCATGGCGGGGTGGATTCGGTGCTCGAGGAACTAACCGAAGACATGCATTTCATTTTTTCAGCCGATGCGGAAAAAATTGATTCGGTGCTGCATTTGCATCCGTTTTATGTGGATGAGAACGAGGCATCGAAATTTCAGGGTGTGGCGTTTGGTCCCGCGCGTGATAACACGGTCTTTGTGACGGATAAGGAAAATAACAGGATCATAAAACTGAATCTGGCGCTCAGCGGTGCTGTAAAATTGAAAAACGGCACGATCCATCCGACGATTATGGGCGTGTATGAAAAGGACATCGCGACGTACGGGTCCGGCGCCGGCACAGTGGACAATCCGCGGGGCATCACGGCGGATGACGACGGCAATGTGTATTTCACTCAGGTGGGGGGGAACTTCCTGGTTCAAAAATTGAAGAAACAGGGATCATCGTATATTTCCGGCTACACCTTGTACGTAGACCCAATCATGGATTTGGAGCAGTTTTCCGCGCCTAATGACATCGCGTTGGGCAAAAATAACGCAATCTTCGTACTTGAAACCGGAAGCGGGATTGTGACAAAATTTTACAACCAGGGCAGCCTGGCAGGGCATCCCGTTAATCTTGGCAAAAAGGGATTATCCCAGGCTGTTTTCAATCGACCGCTCGGAATTGCCATCTCGGATGAAGAAATCGTTTACATTCTTGATACGGGCAATAAACGAATCGAGCGTTACCAGTTTTCAGTATCCGAGGGTGATCTGCCGGTGGAGCAGCCGTAAATTCTGTAAATGAGAAAAATGCAATTCAGGTGGAAACGATGGAAAACCAGGCTATCACAAACCATCGTGCGAGGCTAATCCGGCAAAAGCATTGAATATAATTCTTTGAAAAAATCCAATGAACACAACCACAATAATTGCGATTTTCAAAGCCTGGGTTGAGTGGCAGCAAGCACTTTTCGACGTGCCATAGCGTGTTAACGCAAGTTAAATCCTGGATGGCTTCCCGAATTACAATTTCCTTAATAGTTCAGCACCCTTTAAATATGCCTTTAAAAATGATTTTCGATTAAAGCGTAATGATTTTAGATTTGCGAATATAAACCTTCGAAAATCGTATATCGTTAATCCTTGTTCTGAAATCAAAAAAATGAAAGGTGATCAACTATTGCTTAATACCATATTCACAATGAGTTAAAAAAGCATGCCACTGTCATTCGGGATGAATCTTTTTTTGTTGGTAATAAAATGTAAATTTTTAAATCGTACATAGCCGCAAAACGATTCTTCCAGAATCACAGACGCCCGGCATATCCTATTACGAAACAAGCCCAAAAATAAGTAGTTCTGCGTTTAAAGAATGAATGATGGTGAACAATTGCAAATTTCCCTCGCCAGTCGTTAAATCCCTACTTGACTTTCTCTTAAATTTTCCTTAACTTTCTCAATCTTTTTCCTTCAACCTCACATTGAATCTGAATCGAGAGCGACGCATGGAAAACAGCGTAAAGGTTTTCATCTACGGATTAATCATTGCCATCATTTTGGTTTATATGGTTTTGCCGGAGCCACGAAAAGGGGAGATTAACGCTGAAACCGGAGAGCCGCGGATTGCGATCACATTTGTCGGCGGTGGGCTGGGACGCGACCGGTTGCTGTTCGATGAAATCGAGCGGACATTTGAAAAACAGCATCCGAATATCGATCTCAAATTCATCAGATCGACGACCAACCGCAAGGTGGATACCATGATTTCCAGCGGGGTTTCTCCGGATATTTTGAATATCGGGCACGATCGCGTGGCATATTATCTGGAAGTGGGTGCGCTGGCAGATCTGACGCCATTCATCCGGGATGATCCGCAGTTACAGCGCGATTTACAAGCCGGAGGCGATTTCTATGAAATCATGGTGGAGCCGTTTAAGACCAGCGACAAAATCTACATGATCCCCACGTGGTACACACCCTTTTTTATCTATTATAATAAGAATTTATTCGACAAATATAATATTCCCTACCCGGATGAAAATTGGTCATGGCGCGACCTGCGTGAGAAAGCCATTGCATTGACGCATGATACCAACGGCGACGGACAGCCGGATGAATTCGGTTTGCATTTTGCGCAGTGGCAGCACGGCATCGAGACATTCATCATGCAGAATAATGGCAAAATCTTTTCCGATGACGGCGAGCGCGTGGATATTGAGAATCCCAAAACAGTGGAAGCGCTGCAATTTTTATATGATTTGAAATTCAAAGACAAAGTCTGTCCATCGCAATTCGCCACACCAGGCGTCTCAGCGGGCGTGGCGTTCGTGCAGGGACGCATCGGCATGTTCGGTCCCTGGGGCGTCTTTTCGATTGTGGATTTCCGCGAACAAATTACTGATTTTGAATGGGATGTTGCAGTTCTGCCCAGGGGACCCGACGGAACGCGCGCGGGAATTAACGCACCATCGGCTTTCGGCGTTTCCTCGCAATGCGAAAACAAGCGCGAAGCATTTGAATTTGTGAAATTTATCAGCAGCAAACAGGGAATGGAAATTATCGCCAAATGGTCGCTATTCATCCCGTGCCGAAAATCCGTTGCGCGCTCACCAGCGTTTCTCGATCCTTCAACGCCCCCCGAACACGACGAACTCATGCTGCACGATGTGGAACACGGCTACGCGCATTTACCGGCGTTCGCATCGAGTCGGACGTTTGAAATTTATGAGATCGTCAACAACCAAATTATGAGCCGATTGCTCGACTATAACCTGCAAACCCCCGAGGAGACCGTCCACATCATCGCCGAAAAAGCCAGGAGGGTGCTGGAACGTGCCCTGCCGGCGCGCGTGGAAGGCTATGGTTCTGTCTGGCCCATGGTGCTTCCCTTTTCGCTGCTGATTATTGCGATCGTTTTTTTCATTGCTTATTTCCGCAGAAGAAGCGCCGGAATCGGGCGACTGGGAATGAAAGAAGCGCGTTGGGGATATTTGATGATTTCTCCCTGGCTCATCGGATTCTTGCTGTTGACTATCGGACCGATCCTTTTTTCGGTAGGTTTGTCTTTTTGTCGCTGGCAATCGCTAGCGTCAATCGGAGCCGTTAAATTCGTCGGATTCGAAAACTACGCCACAGCCTTTTCCGGAACCGACGAGAAATTTTATAAATCGTTGTTCGCAACCTTCAAGTATGCCTTCATGGCGGTGCCGGCAGCGGTGATTGTAGGCTTGCTCTTAGCGGTGTTGATGAATGCCAAACTCAAAGGCATCACCGTTTTTCGCACAATGTACTTCATCCCGTCGGTGGTGCCGGTCGTGGCATCGACGGTGCTTTGGTGGTACCTGTTCAATCCCAATCATGGCTGGGTGAATTACCTGCTGGCGCAAGTGGGCATCGACGGACCAAATTGGCTGGGCGATCCGCAATATACAATAATTGTTTTGGTTTTATTGAGCTTATGGGGTATTGGCGGCAGCATGATTATTTATCTCGCCGGGCTGCAATCGATTCCGTCCCAATTATACGAAGCGGCAGAGACAGACGGCGCAGGCGCCTTGAGGCAATTCTGGCACGTCACACTGCCCATGATTTCACCCATTCTGTTTTTTAACCTGGTGATGGGACTTATCGGTGCATTTCAGGTGTTTACACAGGCTTTTGTGATGTTCAACGGCGGCGGCGGTCCCGATGATTCGGCACTGTTTTATGTATTGCATTTATATCAGTTGGCAATTGAAAAATATGAATTGGGATATGGCTCGGCGCTTGCATGGATTTTGTTTGTGATTATCCTGATTTTCACGCTGATCGTATTTAAATCATCGCCTTTATGGGTATATTACGAAGGAGAAAAAGGCAAATAGGCTGGCGAATCGACTCCCGGGCAGCAGCCCGCCAATTTTACAATTCTCAAAATTCAGTATTCCTTAAAACGGACATTCACGATTATGACTCGACAGGCAAAATACTCTCGCGCGTTGCTTTACCTTGTAATAATCGTCGGCGCGATCCCGCTTATGTCACCATTTTTCTGGCTCGTTTCAAGTTCACTGAAGACATACAACCGCGTGTATCATTATCCGCCGGAATGGTTGCCGGTCACGGAAGATTTTTTCGTTATAGAAAAGAATGCGCCGTCACTAATGGTGAATCTTATTGATAAAAATGAAGATACCCAAACCGGTGTTTATCGGATCCGAATCATCGGGCAGGGGGAGAACGATTTTCTTGTGCTCCCGGATTCGATGATAAAAGTACATACTCGAAAAATAACACTGGCGACAGTTGACAATCAACAGCATGAAATAGAAATCATCGCTCGATCTCCGGCTGAAAAAGCCGTACGAGCAAAAGTGAAAAATAAATTTTCGCAAATCACGTTACCAACAGAACGCGTGATGAGCCGAACCAAAACAAAATCGGCGATACGGCTGTATCGTCAGAATGTGATCGTAGAAGTTGTTGAGAAAAACGAAAGCAAAGCTAAAGTGCGAATTGCAGGGGTATCCGAGCCATTCGATATCGCGCTCTCCCGGCTCAACGTCAATTCGACTGATTCGGCGCTTGCTGAAATCACCGGAAAAAATTTACTGGCGCAAGTGATTCGCCGCAATGAACTTGCGGGTATAGCATCGGTCAGGTTGATGCCATCCGCGACGCTGCTCGAAGTTGAAAGCCCATCCATTTTCGAAACGCGTTTCACAGAATATTTTATCGATCTGGATAATCGGCAAATTCCTGTCAAATGGGTGACGCGCGGCTCGAAG
>JAFGMA010000097.1 GCA_016927835.1 Candidatus Zhuqueibacterota bacterium
GAAATCGTGCAGGTGTGATATTGAATATTGCCGCGAAATTTGCGAATGCATCGAATTAAAACTGCCTGGTATAGCTCTCCTTATCTTTTGTCATTGCCTCCCGATTGATCCAATACGTCTTCGCCGAATGATCGATCTTTTTCTGCAAAAACGCTTTTTTAAACAATCGGGCGATTAGCCCGAATGGTGTGATCAGCAAATAGAAAACGAGAATCAAGATTAGATGGTTCATGAACCATCCCATCACCACCGCGAAACTCATCCATATCTTCTGGAATGGCTTTAATGCGACGGGCAATAAATAGCCGGTCAAGATAAGAACCGGGGAGATACCCAGGATATATGGTGCAGCGGATTTGTGAAGATAGAGCAAGATGCTGCCGAAGATGAATAGCCCAATCCCGACGATGAGTCCGAAGTTGCGCAAATCGCTATCGGAGCTTTTTATTTGCTTGATTTCTGAGATAATCTCTTTCATACAGCCCAGCCGCGTCTGTTTGTGGTGAAATCTATGTCGCCAATCATCTAAATTGTGATCTCGAATCGCACCAATTTCAACATCATTATGCAAATTTGAGCGAGCAGAAATTGACTCTCGAGCGTCCGATCGAATCGCGATTCGTTGATGTTGTTGCTTCTGTTAACCACTGCTTGATTCATTTAATGTTTCATGGGTAATTCTGTTCCATTGGTGTAACGATCTTTGCGTTGAACAAATATGAATCAGTGGAATTCGGGTATTTTATATCGGCGAGGAATGAAAAATTAATTTATCCGGGCGCATGGTTTGCCGGATTCAGTTGTCAAATATATAATTGGATTTTATGTTTTCAGAATAGTCAATGCCAGCACAGGCAGGATCGAGTTGATCCTTCGGCGCGGCTGCGTGTGGATTCATTTCGGGCGGCGAGTCTGTTTTTGAATATTTAATGAAACCAGACTGGTTCGTTATTCATTATTATAATGAGAAAAGCCTCGGAAGAACTTGTGATGCGTTCTCGTCAGACTGCTTTCTCCGGAGCAATAAACAATGCAAATCAGCTATTTATCTACAGGAAATCGAGCGTTTGCGCCAGGCACAAAAAAATACGTCGATTCAAAAGGAGAAGCAACCGTTATCCTTCCCGCAATTGGTTGATGATTATAAAGATATGATTTATCGCGTTTGCTTGCGGTTGCTCAAAAACCAACAGGATGCGGAAGATATTGCGCAGGATGCGTTTATCAAGGCATTCAATCATTTGAGCGAATTCAGGGCTGAGTCGGATGTTTCAACCTGGCTGTACCGGATTGCCGTGAATCTTTCACTCAACCATTTGCGCCGAAGAAAGCGCCAGCGCTGGCTTTTTCTCGAATTCAATGATTCGGATGAAAATGCCAGCTACGCAGATCTGCCATCACCGGATTCGCAGCAACCAGACAACATTTACGAACGAAATGAAATGCAGCGGCTTCTCAATCGAGCGATCGATTCGCTGCCCGAATCACAACGTGCGCCCTTTATTTTGCATAAATTGGAAGGATTAACCAATCAGAAGATAGCGGAAATTATGAACAGCAGCGTTTCTTCAGTGGAATCGCGAATTCATCGTGCCAAAAGGAAAATTCAAAAATATTTTTTCAAATATGTGGAAGAGGTGCAAAAATAAGTGCAAGGTTTTCGAAAGTGGCGTGTCAAATATACGGAGGCGATAAAATGAACTGCAAAATGATCAAGAAATATGCGATGCAGTATCTCGATGGCGAGCTTGCGGAAACGCTTCGAACAGAGATATGCGATCATTTGACAAGCTGTCCTGATTGTGCACAAAAAGTTGAGCAATTGGAAGTCGCGTGGAATCAACTTACGCCTTCAACTCAGATTCAGGCGCCGCCGTACCTGGGCATGAAAGTGCTTCAAAGAGTCAATAAGCCAGTGCAGCGGAAACGTCTGCCGGGAATGATTTGGAGCGGCATACAGCGGTCACTCGTGCCGGGCATCGCTGCCGCAGTGTTGCTCATCGGGCTTCTCGTGGGTTTCAATTTCGGAAAGATCCTGTATCAATCAACTACCACAGTCAATTATTCGCTAACGCAGGAACAGCCTGATGCAGAAATTTTTGACGATTTTGCCTGGAGCAATATTCAATCTGAAACGCTGGCGGATATTTATCTGGAACTGGAATGAGTGAGGATGCAAAATTGGTTTTTGCTTATTCATTATCAGCATTATGGATGTATTCAAGGAGAAAATAAAAAGCGATGAGAAATAAATGGTTGATTTTATTATTGGTGCTTTCGCTGGCAATTAACCTGGCAGCAATCGCAACCATTGCTTTTCATTGGCTGCGGCGACAGCAGTTTAAAACAGCTTTCGAAGATCAAAGCCAGGCGTTGCAGCAGTTTGGTCAGGATATGACCCTGTCGCGAGAGCAGAAAAAATACATGCGGTCCCAGCGAAAACAGTTGCAGGCGATGGTTCGGCAAAATCACCAGCAGGTTAAGCAATATCGTCTTGAAATACTGGAATTGCTGAAACAGCCAGAAGCAGATACCACAAAAATATATGCCCTGGTCCAAGAGATAAACCAACTCCAAACGTTGAATGAAAAACATTTGCTTGAGAATATGATACAGCTCAAAGGGACACTTTCACCGGAACAATTCGACCGGCATGTGCAGAAATTGAATTTTTTTATGCACAACCGACAACACCCTTTCGGACGCATGCGTAGGGGGCAGGGAAGAGGCGGTGACGTTGAATAGAATTTGAGGAGCAATTGCATTGAGAGAGACTTTTCATACAAGCGGACCTGGAGCGCGTCGCAAATACTGCGGCAAAAAATATTGCAGAATTTACTCATTAAATTATTCACAAAACAACATAAATTAGCAGCGAATTGCTACTAAAAAAATCAATTACAATAGGAGGTAACCTATGAAACGAATCACTTTATTATCCGCTATCATCGCGTTAGTCATCATCGGCAGCGTGTTCGCCCAGCAGGGTCGATGGCATGCAAAGCAGGCAATGTCGGGAAAAGCGAATTTTTGTGATCGCATACCGGATTTGACCGATGAGCAGCGCGCGAAAATAGAAGATCTAAGACTCAAATTCCAGGAAGTACGAGCGCCTGAGCGTATTAAAATGCAGAAAATGCGATTGGAATTGAAAGAACTGATGATCGCTAAAAATCCGAATCAGAAAGCAATCGACACGAAAATTGATGAAATCGGAAAGAAGCGCACTGAAATGCAAAAGCAACATGTGGCACACCGGTTGGAGATTCGTAACTTGCTTACTGACAAACAAAAAGCTGTGTTCGATACTTTACCACGACGAGCTGGAAAACGATCCTGTCAATCCCGCGGGATGCGCGGACAGAGAGGTATGGGGTGGTAAGGTAATTGAACCGGATGCCTGAGCCGTTCATTATTTGCTAAAGGTGTTGCAAATTTTTTGCAGCACCTTTTTTATTTAAAATCCCCGTTTCGATTTTCCTCAATCAGGAACAATTTGACATTGCATTGAAAAAATTTCTGAGATAACAATTGAAGGCGTAAATATTCAAAAACTGCATACCTTCGAATGCCTGCTTTTCTTAATAGACTGAATGATAGCCAGCTCTCAGTTTCTGCATCCCAAACTACTATTTATACTGCAAACGGTCATAAATTGAGCATTTTTTTGCTGTCATTGCGAGGCGTTTTTTGCCGAAGCAATCTTTTCAGTGCTTAACCTCATGGGATTGCTTCGCTGC
>JAFGMA010000098.1 GCA_016927835.1 Candidatus Zhuqueibacterota bacterium
GCGGTGGACAGCGCGCTGCAACTCACCGGGATTGCATCTTTTGCCGACAGACACCTTGACACGTTGAGCGGGGGAGAGCGCCAGATCGTATTCATCGCAGCCGCGGTGGCTCAGGGCGCGGGCATCATGTTGCTGGATGAGCCCACCACATTTCTCGATCCGAAGCATCAAACCGGTGTGTACCAGATTTTAAAACGCCTCAACCAGGAACTGAAGATCACTCTGCTCTGCGTGACGCATGATATCAATAATGCTGCGCTGCAAAGCGACCGGGTGATTATTTTGAAAAACGGCGCGGTGATGCACAGCGGCAATGCCACTGACATTATGCAAAACCCGATTCTCGAACCGGCGTATGACAAATCATTCCTGTTTATTCAGCACCCGCAAACCGGACAGCCAATCATCGCCCCGGAGGTGGTTTAGACGATGGGTACTCGAAGACATCTCATGCTTTTCAGCGTTATCGGCTTTGCGGCGATTTCAATTTTTGTCGCACCCTTTTGGGGCATGGAGTCGATATCGCTGCACGATATTTTCAACCTTGATGACATTACCAGAGCTGATATTTTCTGGAAAATCAGGTTGCCGCGGGTGATTGCCGCTTTTTTAGCCGGGGCGGCACTCGCCATCAGCGGTATGGCATTTCAGGCTATGTTCAGGAATCCGTTAGCCACGCCATTTACGCTGGGCGTTTCCAGCGGAGCAGCTTTCGGCGCAGCGCTCTACGTCAAACTGGGCTTGATTTTTTCGATATTGGCGATCCCGGGACAATCGTTGAGTGCATTCCTGGGCGCGGTGATATCCATCTTTTTTGTTTACAGCGTCACTAAAATCAAGAAAGGCTTTTCCACCGCGAGTATGCTCATTGCAGGCGTTGCCATGAATTTCTTCTTTTCGAGCATCATCCTGTTCATTCAATACCTGAGCGACTTCAGCAATTCGTTTCGCATCATACGCTGGCTGATGGGCGGATTCGAGATCGTTGGCTTTCGTCCGGTATTCATCATGCTGCCATTTGTGCTCGCGGGCAGTGGGATTGTCTTTGCGTTGACGCACGAAATGAACCTGCTCATTTTGGGAGAGGATATTGCCCTGAGCCGCGGCGTCAATGTGAATAAAATCAAGCGACTGCTGTTTTTTGCTACGTCGCTGATGATCGGCGCGATTGTATCGACCTGCGGTCCAATCGGATTCGTCGGTATGATGGCGCCGCATATTTGCCGCCTGCTCATCGGCGCGGAACACCGGTTGCTGGCGCCTGCCAGCTTTTTCTTCGGCGGTGCATTTTTGGTATTATGCGATACGCTTTCGAGGACGATTATTGCGCCGGCTGAAATTCCGGTGGGGGTGATCACGGCGCTGCTGGGCGGACCGTTTTTTCTATGGCTGCTTCTGAGCGGATCAGCCGAAAAAAGCATCTTTGAATAAAAGAGGATATTCGTGTGACAGGGTACGTACAGGTTTACACCGGGAACGGAAAGGGCAAAACAACGGCTGCCCTGGGACTGGCGTTGCGCGCTGCCGGCGCCGGTTTGAAAGTATTTATCGGGCAATTCATGAAAGGCAGTGCTACTGGTGAATTAAAGGCACTCCAGCGCTTCGATGACCTCATAACCATCGAGCAATTCGGGCGGCAGGGTTTCGTTCACAGCCAGCCTGACGCTGAAGACATCGAGCGGGCAAGTCGCGGATTGGCGCGAGCGAAACAGGCGCTTCTATCCGGTGAATGCGATCTGGTTATTTTGGATGAAGCAAATGTCGCCGCCCATTTTCGGCTCATCACAGTGGCTCAGCTTTTGGAGCTAATCGATGCCAAACCGGCGCAGGTGGAACTGGTGCTCACCGGACGCTATGCTGCCGAATCGGTTATCGAGCGCGCGGATCTGGTCACTGAAATGTGTGAAATCAAACATTATTATCAGCAGGGTGTCGAGGCGCGGAGAGGGATTGAGAGTTGAGGTGGTATCATTTTAATCCTGCTGTATTTGATTTATCCCGCCAAATCCACAGATCAAACTCTTTGGTATATCTGGGGTACCCGTGACGGCTACTGCGTAACCGCCCACAACGAGTTATTAAGCATTATGTTCGTTTAATAATTGAATAAACTCTCTGAAATCCTTTTTGTGAACCATATTTCCACTGTTAAATTCTTCTCTGATATTTTCCAACCTTTCTAAACGATACTCAAAAGGCTGGCTTTGCCAAAACCTGAAATCATTCTTTTTGTCGTTGATATTGAATTTTTTTATTACGTTTCTATCGATTTTTCCAAATTTATCCATATTCTAATCTCACTTGGATTGTTTTATGGTGCCAGACTCACCTAGCCCAATAGCTACATAAAAGATAAACCGGCTAAAAAGACGGATAGAACGTGAAGAATATGGCTGTTAAGAAAAACCGCCGTCGCATCCGTAGAAAACAGGATGAGTCGTCAGGTGCTTTTGCGCATCACGACGGTATGCGATATCCGATCGTGTGCAAGCCTGCGGTTTGGATCCCGGCAGAGATCCAGTAGTCCGAGACCTAAAGTCCCAACGCTTGCCAAATAGCCCCCGACGCGTTCGAAGCTCTCCCAAAGGCTCAGCGGTCGATTGTCAATGCGCACGACACGAATCCCGACAAGTCTCTTCCCAAAGGTTCCGGGGCATCCGCCGGCTGTGAGGAGCGTAAAATATAAAATAGCTGTGCCAAAAATAGCGCTGCCGCGGATAACACCAGGGATCAGACGGCTAATATCTACACGTATATAGCCAGGTTTCAAAGGCGGTGGCTCCCCGCCGAGAACAAGAGAGAAATCAAGCTCAAAAGGTTTGAGGAGTTCACCGGCTTTGCGGTAATCTTCTTCCTCAAGAGCAACCTTTACTGACGCTGGAAGTCCCTGGGCATCGATTCTCACCAACAGCGGCGCAATATCGGCGAGAGCATCTTGAGTTGTTTTCTCATCCTGCGGTCCGGAAAAAAGCGTAATGATCCCATGGAATCCATCTGGATCGGTTAGGAGCAGGGAAACAGCAGCGAAAACAAGAGTCACCACTATCGTTGGTATGACTAACAAGAGACAATCAATAAAGAAAGCGCTTAACCGCCTGAAGGGTGATGCAAGAGGCTGCTCTAAAAGTTTTGGCGATACCTCGAACGGCGTCATGGTCAATAATCGCTGTTTCATTATTCAACCCTCAAAGTTTATTTTATGCGCCAGATCCGTAAATCACGCAGTCAGAGCTGTGCGCAATTGGATTCTGTTCTTTAAATTGAATTGTGTGTTTTATTTGTCAGTATGACTCGAAATTGATTTTCACGAATCAGCTTACCAGAATTATATTTTGATTAATAGATGAATTTTGGGTGAAACAGGTTTTCGCGGCTGATGCTGCGATGATTTGTTTCTGCATTTTTCTATATTTCATCACATAAATCTTCAGGAATATTTTTTAAGAGCAATTGCTGATATTTAGCAACTCTCTGATTTATACATAGTTAATACCAAAACTGAAACTACTAAAATATTCTGAAAAATTCAATAAAAAAGTGAGAAAAAATGTAATCCCACAGTTGCTGCTTTACCAACACCAGTTTGGGAACCAGAGACTGCGGGATTGCCCTCGCGTAATATTTTTTACTTGACATTAAAAAATAATGTTTTATATTGTGATACATTCAAAAAACAGCATAGCACAGGAGCAATGAAAATTTCGCCTGTCCGAGTCGTTACCCCTTCAGAGTTCTGCGCTTCGGCGATACGCCGCCTGCGCTCCTGAGCTGTTTATGTGTTCCGGCAGAATCAGATGGCGCAAGCCATGCATACACCGTGATCATGCCATTGCACGGATGGCTGAAATGACTCAGCCAGAATTGACTCGTTTGGATATAAAGCTCTTTGCTTGAACATATAAATTGCGAGAAAGCAGTATCTTAGAAGTAGTTATCCGAGGAATATAAATAAGTCTGATGAATCTCCTGTAGCATTTCCTCTGCGAGTGGAGAACGGGGAATTTTAGAAATTTATTCAATTCATCTTATCCCCGACACTGGAAAATGCATCAAACACTTATGAAACATTACCATCGAAGAATCATCCAGCTTTTATTTTCATTCGCCCTGGTTTCCCCGTGCCTGAATATTGACCTGCTCCGTTGTCAAATTACTGTAGATCCGGATCCACGAACTATGCGCGCGGTTCGCATTGATACGCCGCCGCAGATTGACGGAGTCCTGACCGATAGCTGCTGGGCGCACGCAGACATCGCGACCAATTTCAGGCAGACGCGACCGCATGAACGGGAATTCGCCCGGCACCAGACTGAGGTGCGGATTCTTTACGATGAGCATTATTTGTACATCGGTTTTCGCTGCCATGATGATGAATCCGAAAAGCTCGTTAACCGTTTGCTGCCGCGAGATGCGATTTCCTACCCCAACGATAATATCGATTTCATCATTGATTCGTATTTTGATCGCCAGAACGCTTATTATTTTCAAGTGAATACGCGGGGTGTAAAATACGATGCAGGCTTCGATATGGACGGCAACTGGGATGGTGTTTGGTGGTGCGAAACCAGCATCGATTCTGCAGGCTGGTGTGCGGAGATCAAAATTCCTTTTAAAACGTTGCGCTTCCCGCGAAAATCCGCGCAAACCTGGGGCATGAATTTCGGACGACAGCGTCAGGCAGATGGTGAGCGCAGTGTATGGGCGAATGCCTCGCGGCACTTTAACATTACAACGGTTCATCGTGCCGGAGACGTGACGGATTTCAAAAATTTGAAGCCCGGCTTGCATCTGGAAATTTTGCCATACATTACCGGACGCCACTATCAGCAGCAGCGCCCGGAGAACCAGAGAACACTGGATTCAGGATTGGATGTCAAATATGGCATCGCTCCCAATCTCAAGCTGGATTTAACGCTGAATCCTGATTTCGCGCATATCGAAGCCGACGAAGCCCAAATCAATCTGACGCGATTCGAACTGCATCTCAACGAGAAGCGACCGTTTTTCATGGAAAATCGGAAGATTTTCGATACACCTATCGAGTTGTTTTACACGCGCCGCATCGCCAATCCATCCGTTGGCAGCCGGCTAACCGGGAAGATCGGGCGCACGAATGTGGCGGTGCTTCACGCAGTCGATGAAACTGATGCCGGCGAAAATCCGAATTACACCATCATTCGCGCCAAACAGGATATTTTTGAAAAATCTTCTGTCGCGTTTTATTCGGTAAACAAGGACTGGCGAAATGAATTCGCGCGTGCCCTGGGATTTGACAGCGATTTATATTTTGGCGAGCGATTCACACTTGATGCGCAAATCGCGCGAAGCATCAATCCTGGCATCACCAAAAATGACTGGGCAGGTGAGATGACGCTCTGGAAGGGCGGCGCGCATTATGATATCGAGGTAATGTATCGCAAGATCGAGCCGGAATTTAATGTGGAGCACATCGGCTATGCCCCGCATGATGCACACATCGGGAGTCGACGCTATTCCCTGTGGACGGGTATATCCGACCGGTTGCCGGATTGGCATCTCAAAACGCTTTCCATGGGGCACTTCGCTGTTGTCAACCGGGATACGGATGATCCGGGTTGGGAATGGCTTTCCCAGCCATCGATTTACTTTGCATTCTTCAAAGAAATCCAGTTTAGCATTGAATACGGGCATCATCATTTTCTTTACCAGGGCGTCTCTTATGATCAGCGCCAATGGATGCTGGGGCATGAGAACCAGGTTTTCAGAAAACTGAAATATGAGCTATTTCTCGCAACCGGTGATCAAATGGATTGGCAGGATGGCTATTTCGGACGTATCAGGGAGGCGACTTTCAATGTCAGCCTGAATCCGCTCGATCGGTGGACGCTGGATGCCGCGCTGGATAATGTCTGGGAATATCGCCCGGATGGCGCTTTCGATGAATTGAAGCGCGTCGGATATTTGCGCTCGACGCTGCTATTCACGCGGGAGCTGTTCTGGCGCATCTTTGCCAGCGGCAGCAAAAACACACAGCAATATTTCTTTAACACGCTGCTGGGCTGGGAATATCGCCCGAACAGCCGGTTTTACATCGCCTATAATGAGGAAATCGATGCTTCCGGCAGGACGCTGAAATTGAAAAATCGGGTCATTTTTCTGAAATTGGCATATTTGCATAGTTTGTAAGCGGAACCGGATTTAATGCCCATATTTAGTGGCTGAACGAAAAGTCCTTATTTCTTCACCCTGAGTGAAGTCGAAGGTGATAAATCCTTGTTAATATATTATGCTTCGACTGAGCCATTACCTGAAACCTGAATTTTTTCCTTGACAGCAGCGATCTTTTTTATTATATTAGCACATACTTATAAATCTATTAGTATTAACTGATGCCATGACCGAAAAAGACATCGTAAAAATATATAAAGCGCTATCCGTTGACTCACGGTTGCAGATATTGAAATTGATAAAAGATAAAGAGCTTTGTGTCAACGCCATTACCCAGAAATTGAATATCACACAACCGGCTGTGTCGCAGCATCTTTCCGTATTAAAAGAGGCGGGTTTAGTAAAAAGTGACCGATACGGTTCCATCATACATTATTCAATCGATAGAAAGCGTCTTGGTGAATTTACGAAAAGCGTGCAAAAATATTTAGGGGACGAATTTATCCTGTTGAAAGAATAATTTTTTTTGCCCATATTATAAGTGGCTACTTATAATTATATAAGAATCTGGTAATATGACTCAAGGAGGTTATCATGTGCTGCAAAAATTCAAAAACTGTCTGTTGTCAAAATCCGGTTGAATTGAAAGAGGATGTCCAAAACTGCACAAAAGAACAAATTCTGAAATGTCATGGAAATGTGAAAAAGCATCCGTGCACGCATCATAAAAAGGAAAATAAAGAATGAAAAGGTTGTATCTCATTTTCATTAGTA
>JAFGMA010000099.1 GCA_016927835.1 Candidatus Zhuqueibacterota bacterium
ACATAGAGATTGCTTCGCTCCACTGCGTTACGCTCGCAATGACATGCTTAAGAATATGATGTTACAAACTAATCCTTAATAGGTATATTTGGGGAGTACAGCGTTTGATAGTGAATTGACAATTTACAAAAATTGCTGAAGCAAGCTACCCGGTTTTATTACCTCCTTCCTGACAAACCAATTCATGAGCGTCAAATTTGAAAATCACGATATATATAGCAAATAGAGTGTCGCCAGCGCAAAATAGATCATTAAGCCGAAAGAGTCGTTGGCGGTTGTGATAAACGGACCGGTAGCAATAGCGGGATCGATATTAAACTTTTTCAAAAGCAGCGGAATTGATGCCCCTACGAACGACGCCATTACCATGATAATGAAAATAGAAAGTGCCAAAACAACGCCAAAGTTGATATCTTTGAACCAAAATCCGACGATGAGGAAAATGAGTGTAGCACAAACAGAGCCATTGAATAATGAAACGCGAATTTCCCTGAAAAGCTGTCGCTTAATATGCAGCAGACCGATTTCGCCCGTCGCCAGTCCGCGTACGATGACGGTCGAGGATTGAATGCCGGCATTGCCTCCCATTGCCATAATAATGGGGATAAAAAATGCCGCAATAATGATTTGCTTTAATGTGTGTTCAAAATTATTGAGAATCAGCGCTGAAATTATTTCTCCGCCGAATGCAACCAGCAGCCACGGCAGGCGGACGCGCGACACCTTGAATACGGATTGTTCGTGGATCTCTTCGTCGATTGAAATACCCGCCAACCGATGAATATCTTCGGATGCCTCGTCCTCCATAACATCCACAATATCGTCGAAGGTAATCCGACCCACAAGTCGGTCGTGGGCATCAACGACGGGTACGGCAACCAAATCGTATTTTCTGGCAACATTGGCGACTTCTTCCTGATCAATACCCTCATGAACAGAGATCACATCCCGCTCCATCACATCAGCTACTTTTTTCTTGCCGGCTGAGAGGATGAGGGCTTTCAGGGAGAGTGTTCCGACTAATTTTCCGTCGTTATCAATGACATAAACGTAGTATAAATCCTCAACCTCTTCCGCCTTTTTACGAATCTCCTGAATTGCGTCGTCAACTGTGCTTTCCTGGTTGACAACAACATATTCGAGCGCCATAATTCCACCGGCGGATTCCTCATCATGGCGCATCAGTTCCTTCACCTCGGCGGAATCCTGCTTGTCAATCGATTGCAGGATTTTATCGGCTATTTCTTCGGGCAAGTCAGCGACAACATCGGTGGCATCGTCCGAGTCCATCTCGTCAACCAGCTCGGACAGCCGATCTTCCTGCAAATCCTCCAGGATATTTTCACGGTGAAAATCATCCAACTCGACGATGACGTCGGAAGCCACGTCGGGTGGAAGCAGGGCGAATAAAAAATCGCGTTCGTCTTCGGTCAGATGAGTGAAAATATCAGCAACATCCGCCGGATGCGTGCTTAGCAAAAGTGTTTTTAATTTCGGCTTGTCGTTTACCGCAATTAAAAACCGAAGATTGTCTACAATCTCTTTTAAATCTTCCTGATCCATTGGGTTAAATCTTTCAGAGAATTTGGTTTCAGTTACTCAAATTATATGGACATCTGAATCCGACTTCGTGCTCGAATCATTCGTTGAGCTTTTTCCAGAGTGCCACCAGTTCCGCTACCGATAATTCCTCCGGGCGGGATTGCACGAAATGCGCTTCCAGGCTCCTGATTTTATTTTCCGGACAATACTGCTTCAAAGAGTTGCGAAGCACCTTGCGACGCTGATTAAATATTGATTTTACCATTCGAATGAAAGATGCTTCGTCGTCGATGCCATAATCGATCCGGTTGATAAATTTCCAGCAAACGACTGCCGATTCGATTTTCGGCTTTGGGTAAAAAACATGCCGCGATACGGGAAAAAGCAACTCCGGTACCGAAAATGCCTGGCTCATAACGGAAAGGATGCCATACAATTTGGTTTTGTGAGTTGAAACAACACGTTTCGCCACTTCTTTTTGCAGCATCAGCGTCATCGAATGGAGTACCCGGCGCTGCTGAATTGCCCTGAAAATAATGGGGCTGGTGATATGATACGGGATATTGCCCACGATTTTCAGTACACTTCCTGTTGCAGTAAATTGTGACAGGTCCAGCTTCAAAAAATCATCGTGAATCAGCGTAAATCCGTCTCTGTTGCCAAATTGATTTTCAAGATGCAGCGCCAGGCGGTTGTCCAATTCAACACCGATATAGTGGTGCGTTTTGTCGAGAATAAACTTCGTCAATTTTCCAAAGCCGGGTCCGATTTCGAGAATAATATCCTGTGGAACGATTTCGAGTGAATCGACAATTTTTCGGGCTATGTTGTCATCCCTCAAAAAATTTTGACCGAGACTTTTTTTCGGCAAAATCGCCTGCTTGAAAATCACCCGATATCCCCTTGAATTTGAAATAGCCTCAGTGCATTGCGTGTGGTAACTTGTGCAACCTCTTCGAATGTCAAATTTTTAATTTCCGCGATTTTTTGCCCGATATATTGCACGTAAGCCGGTTCATTGCGCTTGCCTCTGAACGGAACCGGAGCCATAAACGGGCAATCGGTTTCGAGCAGCAATTTGTCCAGCGGGATGTAATTGATTAACGCTGATTGTTTAAAACTTTTAAATGTTATCACACCGGTGAATGAAATATGAAATCCAAGATCCAGCACCCTGCGCGCCATGTCAATATCACCTGGAAAACAATGGAATACACCTTTCCAGTCGGCTCCTTTTAATCCGGTTAACATTTCAATTATATCCCGATCCGCCTGTCGGTCGTGAATAATGACAGGGAGATCAAGTGACAGCGCCAGTTGAATTTGCAATTCAAAGGCGCGTTTTTGGATGTCAACCGGTTGATAATTCCGATAATAATCCAGCCCGATTTCACCAATGGCGACAACTTTTGGGTGCTCGATCATTTGCCGGAGTTGCGATAAACGATTTTCATCGATCTCATTCGAATCATGCGGATGTACCCCGGCAGATGCGTAGATGCCGGCGTGTTTTTCTGCAAGCTCGATTGAAAAGCGGCTGGTTTCGATGCTCGTTCCGACATTGATTATGTATTTGATCTCACTGTCATTGGCTCGTTTTACCACATCCTCGCGATCATCTTCGAAATCTGAAAAATCGAGGTGGGCATGTGTATCGATGATCAAAAGAACTCCTTGGCGTTCTGGTTGCTTTAATGGATCATTCAACCGGGTGTTTATTCCACCCTCCCGAATCAGCACTGGTGCCAGAATCATGAGAGAAGCTGATAAAGGCTGTTGCATTTGAAGGCAACATAACTATTTAATTTGGAAAAAGATAAATTTACATTATGATATTGAAAATTCCAATTTTCGACCTGAATTCGATTGAAGAGCAAGCGAACTGGGAAGTCGAGAGGAATGAAATGATAAAAATACGTCTTTTTTCCACCTTGAGGTATTTATAAATTTGAACTAACGCGCTATGAAGATAAGGAGATATAGCAAAAAAGTCAAGCAAAATGTGATGAAGGCTCGGTACTGGATCAGCTATTGGTTGTTTTCATAGTAATAGTTCACCCACCCTTTGAATCACCTTGAAAGATGATTGACGATAAAAGATTAACGATTTTTGGTTTGCGAATTAATATTTCGCAAATCGCATAGCGTTGATCCTTATTCTGAAAGCAAATAAAGTAATGGTGGTGAACTATTGCTCAATAATGTACTCACTATGGAAAAATGGCAAGCAAATGTCATTCAGGAGGAATCATTTATAATTGGCAATAAGATGTAAATTTTTACACCGTGCATAACCGCAAAAAGATTCTTCCAGATGACAGGCTCCCGGCATTATATCACCAACCGATTGAGGTTGCCGGCAAAAGTTTATGCCCGTGCATTTAATTCATAATTGCTGAGACTATGATGGGATTGCAATTATATTTAAAAACGTCTATTAACAGGATATAGTGGCAGCATGCACAGCGCATATCTTGGGATCATCTCGAAATTCGACTAATGTGCAGTGCTGTTTTAAATGATGCATATTTTTTAATTCTCTGGCACAACCATTTTGCTCGTTTGCGTGTCTAATAAATTAGAACGCAAAAGGAAATATCTAGGAGATAGGATAAATTAACCTGGACGGTTTGCTTAGAAATAATTTTGATAAATAACCGCATAAGAAATATAAATGGCTAACTTGGCTTATCCCACCTCCTTAATGACAGGCAGGAATGTGAGTATGAGTACGTTGATTATTTTACTCGTTGCGGCAATACTGATCTTATGGAAGATTCCGGTGAAGTTGCCGAAAAAAAATTGGCGCGCATGATCGCTTTATTTCATTTACTGCGAACGCCGAGTATGCCTTGCTGCTCCCCTCACCCAAAGCCATACAGCGAGATGTTACGATTTTCGATTTTGGAAATGTGATACCGGATCGTCAATCGGAATGGTTTCGCGAATCCAAAATGGCTCACCATACGCAGCACCAATCAAATTTCCATAATATTTATTTCGTGTTATCACTGCTTCCATAAATGCTGGCTTGCTAATGAATGTCTGGTTATCGTTATCGGCGTTTGTACGATCGGGTATATGGAATTGGCTTTTGTAGGCATAGACGGCATTCATCTTCCGCTCAAAAGTCTCGCTGATATCGACGACAAATGATGGCGCGAAGCTTTCATAGCTGGTGCAAAAGAGCAATTGGGTCGGTCGGAAAGCCGGATATTCGCTTTCGATTTGTATCAATCCCGCTTGATAACAGGCTTCCCGTACCAGGTTTGAGGCGTTAATATGATCCGGGTGGCGATCTTTAAAATACGGCAGAAAAATGAGAGACGGTCGGTATTTCCTGATTTCATCGATCACCTTGCGCCTGTTTACCGTCGTGGACGCGACATTTCCGTCTGGTATATCGAGAATTTTAGCGACCGGCAAATCAAGTATTTTCGCCGCGGCTTCGAATTCGGACTTTCGGATCTCCGGCGTGCCGCGAGTACCCAACTCGCCTCGCGTGAGCGACACCATGCCGGTAGCATAGCCAAGATTCAGCAACTTTGCGAGAGTTCCGCCGCATGCCAGTTCAACATCATCAGGATGGGCACCAAATGCCAGTGCGTCGAGTTTCATTGAATATCCTCCGGTAAACATGCTGGTTTAAGTTAGCATGAAATGTAAAATGATTTGGTGTAAAAAGCAAGCAATAACCAACGAGTTATCTGGAATGGCTCAGTTATTGGTTCATTTCATGGTTAATATTATCCCGGATTCCAAAACAGGGGTTTTGGAACCAGGGACTTAGTGATTCTGAACTCTGCGCCTTTTGTTATGAAAAATTAATTTTGAAACCGGGGCAAAAGTGTATATATTTTGTAACGAATCGCGAATGAAACGATAAAATCTATATTCTGAGTTAAGGCGCTTTTTTTAAAAGGAGAAGAGTATTTTGAAGCATTTTATTGTATTTACCAGTCTGGTAATTGCTCTGCTAAGTTGTTTACGCTGCAAGGAAGAAAAGCTGATTCAAAAGGTCGATCCGGTACTGCGCATTGAACTGCAAGACCTGGAGCAGCGGAAGCAGCTAGACACGCCGCTGCTGGTATTAATAAAAGCGAATGAGGACTTCACAGATGTTCACCGGGCGATCTTGAAAAAATATGACGTGACGCTGCATGCCAGTATTGCCCACATACATACCGCTTCAATGCCCGCCAGTTCAATCTACAAGATCACGCGCTTCCGTTTCATCGAATATATCGAAGCCTCAAAGGATTTAATGCGCAAGCAGTTATTAACGCCTGTTCCTGCCAACGGTAAATAATCCAGCTATATCGTCAATGGTCAACTGATAACCTTACCGTGTCAATTCATTTTTATTCAACAGCCACACCGCCACCGCCTCTATTTTCGAACTGATTAGAATATAAAATCAGCAAACTGGAAATCTATTATGTAATGCGCGAAAAAAAAGTCAACTTACAAAATGGTCATTCCAAACATCCTGTTAATTCAAGTAGTTACGAAAAAAAAGATCGTTTCGAAGATCGGATGTAGATGTATTAAATAGATACAGTGTAACAATAGAGTTATAATAATCAGGCAGTTCCGCGCAGCACGTCCGATTACCTAAAGGATCACAGGGTAATTTGATTTTATGCAAAGCTATTGGTTGAGAAGAAGTTATATTCGGCACGATTTTTGTCAGAATTCATAGGTTGAGTCAAAAGAGATATTTCATTTCAAAAAGAAATCTTCAGGGGAATTGATATAAAAAATGCGAATAATGAAATCAAACCGGACAATTTGGATTATCGCTGCGATTTTATGCTTCATCCACACTTCGTATGCTGGTACGCTTGGCAATGTCAGGGCGATCCCTGATGATTCAAAAGCTGGCGCTACATCGATATACTATTTCAGCTTCACCACCTCAAATAATGGCAATGGCGATGATGTCGGATTGCCGTCCGACGGCAAAATTGAAATCACGTTTCCAAATGGATTCACAACATCGACCATTCTTTTTGCTGCATCTCAAAATGCAAAGCTTACGGGCGGATTTTCAGATGTTAGCGTTGCGGGACAGGTCCTTACGCTCCAGCGCGACAGCACGGGCAATCATGTTGCAGGAAATATTGGCGTCTTGGTTGGCGCGGCGAATGTCATCAATCCTGCCTCGGTGAATTCGTATACGATGAGCGTACGCACATTGACCGCCACCAACAAGCTCATCGATTCAGGCATATCGCTTCCCTTTTCAATTCAATCCGGCGAACTCGATCATTTTTCAATTTCCAAAATTAATTCGCAAACAGCCGGGCTCCCATTCGATATCACCCTGACAGCGCAGGATAAACACGGCAACACTGTGACCAGTTACAACGGAACCGTGAATCTGAATGATTTGACCGGCACAATGAGTCCGATGACAACCGGAAATTTTAGCAGCGGCAGGTGGACTGGTACGGTATCGATGTTAAAAAGCATTTCCGGAAACAAGATTACTGCCATCGCGATTGGCAAGTCAGGTGAATCCAACAGCTTCAATGTAACTCATGCCGCGCTGCATCATTTCACCTTTGCCTCGATTACCAGCCCACAGGAAGCAGGAAGCGCGTTTCCAATTGTCATCACTGCCGAAGATGAATTCGGGAACAGGGTGACAGGCTTTACTGGCAGACCATATTTGAGCGATGATACCGGTTCAATTACACCTGCCCGCACAGGGGGCTTTTCCGCAGGCACATGGTCCGGGCAGGTACAAATTACAAAAAGCCAAAACGATATCACTATTACCGCCACCTATTCCGGGATAACCGGCTTGTCGAATTCCTTCAATGTTCAACCGGGTGCGCTGACACAATTCCAGATCGCGCCGATCAGCACTCAGGCAGCAGGTATTCCGTTTGCGATGACGGTGACTGCGATGGATGCGTACAGCAACCAGGTGACGCAGTTCGACGAGACTGTCGAAATAAGCGATCTCACCGGGACGATTTCACCGGGAATCAGCGGAAAATTCAATTTTGGTATGTGGTCGAATGCAGTTCGCATCACACAGGTCCGATCCGGAAACAGAATCTCGGTTCAAATTCCGGGTGGCGGATCTTCCGGGACGTCCAATGCATTCGATGTTATTGCGAGTACAATCGATCATTTTGACATTGCGCCGATAGCATCGCCACAAACCGCCGGGAATGAGTTCTCACTTGCCATCACCGCCAAAGATGCTCAAAACAACACCGTCACATCGTTCACCGGAACCGCAGCATTGTCGGATTTAACCGGAACGGTCTCACCGCAGACGACGGCTAATTTTTCTGCCGGACAATGGAGCGGGAATGTGAACGTAACCAGGAATTTTGTAAACAATGTCATTACCGTAACCAGCAGCGGCAAAGCGGGAACTTCGAACGCATTTGTCGTGAATCCTGCCAGCCTGGATCATTTTTCATTTTCTTCGATTTCAAGTCCCCAGACAGCCGGGCAAGTATTCAACATTTCGATTACAGCGCGGGATGCTTATGAGAATGTGGTCACCTCGTTTAACAGCAGCGTCGACCTGATCGATAATACCGGGACAATTTCGCCAGCCAAAAGCGGGAGCTTCACCAGCGGAACCTGGTCGGGGGGTGTGCGGATTATAAAGAGCCAAAACGACATTCGCATCACCGCAAGTGCGAATTCGCGCACCGGTGTATCGAGTACATTCAATGTTGCGCCCGCATCATTGCACCATTTCACGCTGCAGTCGATTAGTACCCAGGCGGCTGGCGTCCCATTTTCAATTGCGGTTTCCGCCCTGGATGCCTACGACAATATTGTGACCAATTTTACAAATACGGTGAATATCAGCGATTTGACCGGAACGCTTGCGCCGGTTGTGAGCAATAATTTCAGCAACGGGCAGTGGTCAGGCAGTGTCTCCATCTCCCAGGCGAGAACGAGTAATCGCATTACGGTGACGCGTACCGGCGGCACGGAAACGGGAAGCTCCAATAGTTTCGATGTCATCGCAACCTCTATAGATCATTTTGAAATCAGTTCGATATCAGGCACCAAAGTCGCGGGGCAGAATTTTACGATTACGATTACTGCCAAAGATGCCCAGAACAATACCGTGACCGGTTTCAGCGGAACCGCCAATTTACGAGATGTGACCGGGACGTTGACCCCTTCGACGACGACCAATTTTACAAACGGGATTTGGTCCGGAACCGTTCAAATAACCAGGAGCATCAGCAGCGATGTGATTACAGTGACCAGCAGCGGGAAAGCCGGCAACTCAAATAACTTCGCAGTTGCACCGGCTGCTCTCGATCATTTTCGATTCGAGAGCATCGACAGTCCGCAGACAGCGGGGCAACCATTTGCAATCAGCCTTGTGGCTGAGGATGTGTACGAAAACCAGGTCACGAGTTTTTCTTCGCGAGTGAATTTAAGCGATGCCACGGGCACGATTAACCCGGGCATTACCGGCACATTTACAGCCGGTTCCTGGAGCGGACAGGTGACAATTACCCGGAGCCAGGAGGATGATGCGATAATCGCATCGTGGGGAAATGCCAGCGGTCAATCGAATCCGTTTAACATCAAATCAGCGGCTCTAAAAAAATTTGTCATCAATACGCTCACGTCCCAGTTTGCGGGTCAGCCATTTTCGCTGACAGTGACCGCCAAAGATGAGTACAACAATACCGTTAACAGCTTCGCGGACAAAGTTACCATAAGCGACTTGACAGGGACAATTACGCCGGCGCTATCGGGCGATTTCAACAGCGGCGTCTGGTCAGACAATGTGCTGATCACCCAGGCGAGGACCAATAATATCATTTCTGTGAAGCGCCAGGGGGGCAACGAAAGCGGTACTTCAAACAGCTTTGATGTCCTTGCCAGCGCGGTCGATCATTTCGAAATCAATACCATTGCCAGTCCGCAGACTGCGGGTAATCCCTTCAATATAACCATTACGGCTAAGGATAAACAAAATAATGTTGTTACGGATTATGCCGGAACAGCAACATTGAGCGATTTGACAGGAACCATTGCCCCGAAGACGACCGGCGCATTCCAAAACGGGATTCGCGTCGAATCGGTGACGATTACGATGATTTCTGCGGTGAATGCGATTACGATCACCTCTGCCGGGAAAGCCGGAACTTCAAATAATTTCATTGTCAATCATGCTGAATTGGATCATTTCACCTTCTCGGAAATTTCGAGTCCCCGGGTAGCAGCAACGGCTTTCGGAATCACGATAACCGCTGAAGATGTGTTCAATAATCAGGTGAAGGCATTCACTGGCAAGGCAACTCTCAGCGACAATACCGGTACTCTGTCGCCCCAAGCGAGCGGTTCGTTTTCCAACGGACGCTGGACCGGCGATGTTACCATCAGCATGGCGCAAAACGATGTTCGGATCACCGCAACCGGCTCCGGAAAGTCCGGAAGCTCCAATTCTTTCAATGTTATCGCTGGCGAATTGGATCATTTTACGATAGATCCGGTCGCCACGCAGTTTACGGGCGAAGCGTTTGCCTTGATAGTAACCGCATTGGATAAAAGCGAAAATCGGGTGACATCCTTCAGCGGCAAGGTTGATATCACCGATAAAACCGGCAGCATTGCCCCGGGCAGAAGCGATAATTTCAATGCGGGTCAATGGATCGGCAATGTGACAATATCGCAATCCTTTGTGGATGATGTCATAACGGTCCAGTTAGTCGGGGGCGCTCAAATAGGAAAATCCAATAAATTTAATGTTGTTGCCGGTTCTGTCGACCATTTTGCAATTGACAAAATCACTGCTGCCCAAACCGCCGGAAAAGCATTTACGATAAAAGTGGTTGCCCAGGACCAGGACAGCAATACAGTAACCAGTTTCAACGGACAGCTCAATTTGAGCGATTTGACCGGCAGCATCACCCCGGTAGTGACCGGGAATTTTGTAAATGGTGTATGGCAGGATACGGTGAAAATTCTCAAAAGCCGGTTGTCGAACACGATAACTGCCACCAACGGCAACCGAATTGGCGTGTCGAATGCGTTTGATGTATTGCCGGCAGCGCTGGACCATTTTCAAATATCGCCGATTCAGAGTCCACAGAGTGCCGGTACGCCCTTCAGTATTACAATTACCGCGGTTGATAAGTACGAGAACAAAGTCACCGGTTTTGCAAATAGCGCGCAGTTGTCGGTACCAGGCGGTCAAATTGTGCCGGATCAAACCGGGAATTTCAACGATGGCGTGTGGACCGGTGAGGTGGTGATTGAAAATACCCATCAGGATATTTTTATTCTGGCAAACTACAAGTCAATTATCGGGCAATCAAACAGTTTCAACGTGGAGCCCGCAGCGGTCCACAAGCTTGTCGTGCGCAATCAGCCCGGTGGGTACGGTACCGAAATCGGGGAAGTGATTCTCACTCTCGATGATAAGTTGCACATTTATGCGGCGGGCTACGATCGCTTTGGAAATTATGTGCGCGATGTATATGTGAAATGGCGTTCTACAGGCGATCTCGACGCGCCTGAGCCCGAATTCGGTACGCAAACCACACTCGATCCGGTAACGCCGGCGACGTCCGGATATGTGGTTGGTGATACAAGCGGCGTTATTTCCGATTCCACCGGATTGATCACCGTAGGCAGCATCGATTATGTTAAAATTCGCACAGCAGCGGGTAACCAGGGCGTGGAGTTGGGCAATCTTCATATCACAACCGATGATTCGCTGGTGTTATATGCCGCTGGATATGATGGCGGTGATAATTATTTGGGCGAGGTCAGCGTTTTTTGGGAAACCAGGGGCACCTTGTACCCGGCTGTGTCTGATACGGCAACAAGCCTCGCTTATTATCCCTCAAAATCGAATCGCGAGGGATCCATTCGGATTTCGCACGCAACGGCAAAAGGCGATGAAACGGGAACGATCCGGGTGACTGCCGGCAAACCAGTTGGAAATATTGAACTCACCGCCATGCCGAATACGCTACCGGCGGATGGATTGAGTGTCGCCACGATTCGGTCGAATTCAATTCTGGATTCAGATGGCAATTGGGTTGATTCGACGGAGTATTTCACCGTGACAACCACTACCGGCAAAATAATTGCCCCACCCGATGCCTCTGATGATTATGATGGCTGGCAGGTTTCGCCTGGTGACTCCGGTATCATCGCGTTCACATTTCAAACCGCAACTCATGGCGGAACCGCCTATATCTCCGTTAATAGTGTCGGCGGCAGCGCCAGCGGAACCACTATTGTCAATATTTCCAGCTTGAATATTTTGAAAGTCTATGCTGAAAACCTGACTGTGAGTCAAAAACAGGTGGGGGTGCCGGTCAGCGTGGAAGTTGAAAATGTGGGCTCCGAGGGGTTGTCGAACATTTCTGCGGGTTTGAAATTTACTGGTCCCCCGCCGGCGTTCGAGAACCGGAATCTGGATTATCCCGTTGTCAGTCGAACCGACAGAATTAAAAATATCCCGGGCAATAGTATTCAGACATTGACGTTTATGGTTTCGGTGGGCACTGCGGCGCTGAATGATACGATTTCAATCGATGCCTGGGTGAGTGGAAACATCGGTGAAAGCGTGGTGAGCGATAGCGATGCCGTGGCAACGGATTATTGGATTGTTCAAACACCTGCGAAACTGTCAATTCAACGTATTGAAGCCTTTGCAGATACGGTTTCCCAGGGATTGAAAAATGTTTCAGTATCGATGCGCGTTGAAAATACCGGTGAGGCGTCGGCAACAATCACAGAGCCTTCATTGAAGTTCTGGTCGATTCTTGAAAATCGCTACGTCCCGAATGATTATGAAGTTTTTGCATCGCCGTATAATCCTGAAATAATAATGGGGCAGGGAATAGAGCAGTTGAATTTTACGCTCAATGTGGCGACGACTGCTTCTCTGGGAAAAGTGAGAATCGACGGACTCGTTTCTGGAGCAGATATCAATTCCGGGCTCGTGGTTAATGACACCAACGCGGATACAACGGATGAATGGTATGTTTCAAGGGCTCCGGTCGTGGGAATTACATCCTTCCGCCCGTCGCAATATTATGTGACTCGCGGTCAGACCGTTCCCTGGACCATTACAATGGTGGTAAAAAACAGCGCTGCATCACCGGTTCGGTTGAGCGCTTCCGAGCTGAAATTTATTTTTAGCGGACGCGATATTTCGAGCGAATACAGTGTGATAAAACCATTCGAATTCATCGGTGCCGGCACAGCCGATCTCGCCGGCGGACGGGAAGATTCGCTGCGGTTTAAAATTATGAAGACCGGGGAGACGCTGGGTCCGATTACGGTCGAGGGGGCAATCGATCTCATCGATCTGCAAACGATGAAATCCATGCATCGCAGCCAAACCACCGGTTTTGCGGTTCAAAATCCGGCTAACCTGATGGTGGACCGGGTGATCTTGTCCCAGGGCAGCGCGACCGTCGAACAGACCATTGACTGGAAGATTAAAGTTGTTGTCAGCAATGATGGCGAGGGAGATATTACCCTCGATCCATCGACCGAAAATACCAATATCGTTTTCAATCCTTCCGACGGATTCATTATCAAGCCACCTTCCGGATTGAGTAAATCAGAAGATTTTGTGCTTCGCGGGTCGCAAGTCGATACACTTGAATTTACGGTCGATAAGACCGGCAAAGTATTGGGATGGGTGAATATCATCGCTCATGTTGGTGGCGTCGAAAATAATAGCGGCAACGAAGTTCATGCATCGAGCAACGAGAATGTACGTGTAAAAATTGAAAAGCCGGCTCAAATGCAGCTTTATTCCGTTATAAGTAAAGCGCCCAATGCGCCTTATGTGAATACCAGTCAAAATTATCAAATCCAGGTACGTGTGCAGCATCCCGGCGATGTGGATACAGATGGCGTTCGTGATGTCAGGTTGCAGTTGACTTCCGACGGTGCTTCCATCGATACGGTGGAGCAGGTAATTTCCAGTGTTCCCGCGGGATCCATTCGGAGCACACTGTTTGAAATCATAGCGCCTTCAGGGGTAAATCCGGGGGAGCAGTTTGAAGCAAAAATCGTTGATGCCAGAAGCGACAACACCGGCGAAGTGGTCGCCATCAATCCCGCGATTGATTCGACTGAGACGATCATAACCCAGAAGCCGGCAAATTTGAAAATTCTGGATGTGATTGTTCCATCCGCAGTTTTCGCCGGTCAAATCCGATCCTGGCATATTTACGTAGTTGTTACCGATAGCGGCGGCGCCGAATTGGTATTGGAAAAGCCGGCAGCTCAGGACATTCAGGTTGTAATGAATGATCAACTCCAGAAAGATTATATCATCGAACCACCGTCGGAGCTAAGTGGGGGCGGTCTTACGCTATCCGGCGGGGAGATCGATACCCTGAAATACACCGTCACGAATACTGGCGAAAAAAGCGGTGAAGCATCGCTGAAAATAAGCTTGCAGGCGCAGGATAAAAATGATCTGCGCAACTTCAGCGTCAGTCAATCAAATCCATTTTATGTGCAAACATCAGTGAAGATTGCAATTGAGCAAACGCTGTTGCGGGGGTGCAATGATATTGATGAACAACGCGGACGTGTCAATAAGGGTCAGACGTTCAGAATCACAGCGATCATAAAAAGCTACGGGAATGAACCAGTCGATGATATTTATGTTCAACTGGCGACGAATGGGGGGTCGCTGATAGCCGAAACAAAATCGGTGATCCCGACACTCGATCCGCTGGAGAGCATCATCGATTCGGTCTATTATACCATCATCGCTGATTCGATCGAGGGTGCGGAGACTTTCACCGCCCGAATTGTTTCCGGAACCGTTCGCTCCAGCTCGAGTCCCGCGATGATCGAACCCAAGTATGATTCCACGGCAGTCGTGATTGTCCAGGAAAAAGCGCTGCTGCAACCTGAAATTATGCGTTCTCCGGGTGATAATAACCTTGCGGTCAATCAAATCGTGACCATCAAAACGATCGTTCGTAATCTGGGCGATGCTGAGGTTGACAGCAGCGGAGTAATTGCCTTTTTGGCGCCGGAAAGCTATCGCATCATCACACCGGCGGGTGATACCACACGCAGCATTGGTGAAACGCTCTTTCTGCCCGATCAGGAAATTGTCTGGCGTTTGATTACTCCTGACGACGCTTCCGGACCGGATCTTCTGATATTGTCTATCAGCAAAGTTCCCAATGACTTGAATTCGCGCCAGCCGGCATTTATCAATATTCGACAGGATACGTTCAGTGTTCAGATCCGAAAAACAAAATTGTTTGTCAATTCGTTTGAAATTATTGCGCCCGAAGGCGCAAATGATGGAGTGCTTTCCACTGGTCAGGATTTCCGGCTGCAGGCAGCAATCAGCTATTCGCAAAACCTGAGCCAATTGCGCGCGACGGTGATCCCGCCGTCAAATTCCGAATTCATTTTCCCTGTTGGCGGTCAAACCAAATACAATTTCGAATCGGGACTTGTGCAATGGGATTTGCGAGCTCCCAGAAACAGATCGCTTGGCGATACGCTGCGGTTGAAGGTGTCGGCTGATGAGAATGGTAAGACAATATTGGCTGAAGACAGTCTTGTGGTCATTTCCACCATCGAAAAAGCGATGCTGCGTTTGAATGCGCAAATATCGGATCCGCCCGGCGCTGTTGACGGGACACTTTCACTGGGGCAACCATTCGAGATTAAAGCCGTTATCGAGAATGAAGGTGCTGCGATGATGTATGGGACGGGTACAGTCAGGCTCGATCCTGGGGTCACCGGAATTACAATCCTTGATTCGGCGGTTCAAATATTCGAAGTAGGACACGATGCAAAATGGCGCGCCATTGCACCGCTGAATGTGACCACCGAAGCGAACATTATACTCAATTTAATCGATTTGCCTTTAGATGAAAATACCAATGCGACCGCATCCATCGTATCCGGAAAAGACAAAATCTTGATACCAGTCAGAACTGAAAAGCTGGGATCGATCAAAACAAACCTTTCGATTCATAATCCGCCGGGAGCGAAGAATGGTGTTTTGTCAACAGATCAGGCGTTCGATATCGAAGCGACCATTGTATCCGAGGGCGTTGATAGTATCCGCTGCGAATTGATTTTGCCTGAAAATAAAGATTTTTCGCTGAGCCAGGACGAAAGCCGGATCAAGCGGGTTTCCGGAACCGGCGCAATACGATGGAGTCTGCTGGCGCCGAATGATACGGCGAAGGTCGCAAGTTTCCGGATGGTGACATTGGGGAAAGATCGAAATTATGATAATAAGTTGATTTTCGGAAATACAGATACACTCACGGTTTCTGTTATCGAAAAGGCTAACTTAAACCTCCATGCCGCCATCGTCTCACCGGATGAAGCGCTCGATAACACAGTTTCCCCGGGAACAGAGTTCGAAATCGAGGTTGAAGCGATTAACAGCGGAACGGCTCAGGTTTATGGGCGATTCGAGGTTGAGCTCGCCTTTTCCGATCCAAATTACACGATTAAAGACAGCCTCGTTCAGAGTCTGGAACACGGTCCTGTTCGATGGAGGATTCAGTCGCCGATTTTCAAAACGAGCCCTAAAAACATCACCATAAGATGGAAAAACATCCCGAGAGACATAAATACCGATCTCAGGGCGAGTACAGAGAACCAGGAGGTAAAAATACTGATTTCGACGCAGGAAAAGAGCCTCGTGCTATCCGCGCTGAATCAAACTGCGCCCCATTCCGTTGTGCAGGGAGCAAAAAATGTTGTCATGATGGGATTGCTTTTCGAAAATTCGGAAGAAGGTGAATTCTCTTCTGACATTTTGCTGCATTCACTGAAATTGCGCCTGGAAGATAAAGACGGTCGAAAAATAACAAATCCGGCACATTTAATCTCGCGGTTGGCAGTTGCCAAAAGCTCTGATTATGCGCTGTGCTTTGCAGCAGCGGAAGGAGCGGCTTTGGAGCAAAATCCGCTTACGCTGCAGTTTTTGCCGGAACACAACATCAGTTCCTCAAAACCGGATTCGCTGAGCCTGATTGTCGATATCGCTGAAAACACTAATATCAGCAATTTCAAGATAAAAATTGATTCTTCCGCCTGGTTTGATGTCATCATTGACGGATCCAGGGGCTTGCGACCGCTGATCACCGATACTGCCGGCAAGGGCATCAATGATCTCAAATTGGCATCCGGGATTGTGGTCATCCTGAAACCGAGCTTGAAATCGACATTTTTGAATTATCCGAATCCTTTCGGAAGCAGCAACAAATCCGAAACTAATTTTACATATTTTCTGGAAAAGGATGCCGACATAGAGCTGAGAATTTATTCCCTCATTGGTGAGTTGGTCTGGAGAGCAAGCTATTCTGCGTCTGATCCGCAAGGGCGCGCGGGAATGCATGACAAAGGTAATTTGTTGCCGATATTCTGGAATGGCACTAACGGACGGGGTCATCGTGTATTAAATGGTGTGTATATTTCTATATTCACAACGAGTTACGGAGAAACAGCAACAACCAGGACGGCTGTAATCAAATAAAATTTTTTTCCGTTATTTCCAGCCTGTATTTATTCTGAAATTAATATCAGAAACAGTCCTGACTATCGAGCGTTAAATCATTGGGGTAGGTGCTGAAAGCTACGATTTGAGCACACCAGATGTTTATATGGCAATAAATTTGATTACACTAAAAATAGCTTGACTTTTTTTCATCAGCCCATTATATTGTGTTATTTGTCATTAAGCGAAAACAATTGTACCGAAAAGGATCAAGCTTGTGTCATTGAATATCGCGCGAAAGAGACAGATAGTACCGCCATATACGAAATTGGCATCCGGATACGATTATTTGATGCGCCATGTAAATTATAAACAATGGGCTGAGTATGTTTACCACCTGATACGCATGAGCGATGAAGCGATAGGCACCATCCTCGATGTTTCCTGCGGAACGGGCAGCTTGCTGCTGGAACTTGCAAAAAAAAAATACGTCCTCAGCGGATTTGATTATTCGAATGATATGGTGAAAATTGCGCGCCAGAAGCTTCATTCCAAAGCGCTGCCGTTCCCGGTATGGGTAGGTGATATGCGCGCTTTTGCACTTCAACGCCCCCAGGATGCCATTGTTTGTTTGTATGACAGCATCAACTATTTGATGGAAATTGAAAACTGGAAGGCTTTTTACATTGCATGCCACGATAATTTGCGTTCCGGGGGCTTGCTTATTTTTGATGTTTGTACGGAATGGAATTCCATAAAGCATTTTCAAAATTATACGGACAAAGACAGGACGTCAAATTTTAAATATGTACGAAGGAGCTATTATAATCTCCATGATCGCATCCATCATAACGATTTCAAGATAAAGATCAGGGATGATAATCAGGTGTACTTCGAGTATCACAAACAAAAAATTTATAATATTGACGAAATCCTGGCGTCTTTGCCAGATGACAAATTCGACATCATAGGGGCTTATCACGAGTTTACAACCATGCCCGCACGGAATGCATCCGAACGCGTGCATTTCCTTCTGAAAAAACGATGATGGAAGGACAGTTCATTCAGCATTTCGATGGGATGGTGATATGATATGGTACGCATCTCAAATGTAACAATGAAATATAACCGTGATGATGGCTTGGAGCGTGTGAACCTTGCGATCGGAAATGGGGAGTTTGTTTTCCTCGTCGGTCCCAGCGGCGCGGGCAAGAGCACCGTATTGCGACTCATCTATATGGATGTATGCCCGACGGATGGGCAGGTGACCGTGGGCAGGTACAATTCGGCGACGATTAAGAAGCGCGATATTCCATACCTGCGTAGAAAAATCGGTGTTGTTTTCCAGGATTTCAAATTGCTCGATGATAGAAATGTATTTGAAAACGTCGCATTTGCTTTGAGGGTGACTGGTGCCAGGCGACGCGATATAAAGAAAAAAGTCTTAAGGATACTGACTGATGTGGGATTGAATCACAAACGAAACAAGATGCCGCATCATTTATCCGGCGGAGAACAGCAACGCGTAGCTATTGCCCGGGCATTAGTGAACGAGCCATTTATCTTGCTTGCCGATGAACCAACCGGAAACCTGGATCCCGAAGCCTCCCAGAACATATTGGAATTATTGAAAAAAATCAATTCCCGGGGAACCGCGATTTTGATGGCAACTCACGATTATCAGCTAGTAAAAAAATTGGGCAAGCGGATTATCAGGATTGAAAAAGGAAGAACGTTAACCTGATGCAAGGTTTTGTTTATAGCTTTAGAGAAGGTATTTCGGGATTGCGGCGCGCGAAATTGTCCTGCTTGCTCTCAATCATAACCATAACCATTTCGTTATTTTTGATTGGCGGCATTCTTGTCATTGCGTTAAATATGCACCAGATATTGAGTTCAATTCGCGCCCGCATGGAACTCGAAGTTTTTCTTGATAATTCAATCTCCGGGGAAAAGATCAGGGCGCTCCAACAGCAAATCGCGTCGATCGAAGGCGTGGAAAAGACCGAATTCATATCGAAAGAGCAGGCAGCAGAATATTTTTTAAGCGAATTCAAACAGGACATCACTGAAATTCTGGATGCGAATCCCTTGCCAGCATCATTCAGGATAAAATTCAGTCAATCGCACCAAACAGCAGAAGGTGCGGATTCTATCTTGAATTCAATTGAGGGCTTGCCCGGAATCGAT
>JAFGMA010000100.1 GCA_016927835.1 Candidatus Zhuqueibacterota bacterium
ACATAGAGATTGATTCGCTCCACTGCGTTACGCTCGCAATGACATGCTTAAGAATATGATGTTACAAACTAACCCTTAATAGGTATAGCCGCCCTGTCATCAGTTCGGGAATCAAATGCAAAACTCTCGAAAAAGCACTTTATTTTGAGAATATTAATCAGAATTGGGGAAACCTAATGAAAGATGAATATAAGAATAAAACTCAGCTTATTGATGAACTAAATGAGTTGCGCCGCCAGGTCGCTGAACTGGAGTCTGGCAAAGCGCGCCAGGAGCAGGCTGAACAATTGCTTCAAACCCAGCATGATTTGGGATTGGCGCTTATCGCGGCGGGCAGTCTGGAAGAAAAATTCAAACGCTGCGTTGACAGCGCAATCAATGCCTCGGAGATGGATTGCGGGGGAATTTACCTGGTTGATGAGCATACTGGTGAGCTTAATCTAGCATGTCACCAGGGCTTATCCGCAAAATTCATCAAGCAGGTTTCCCACTACAAAGCCGATGCTCCGAATGCAAAGCTGGTGCAGGCGGGACAACCAGTCTATGGCAATTATCAGCTTTTGGCTAAAAAACTGGGGGGATAAAACTGACGAAGCACTAAAAGCGCTTGCAATTATCCCGATAAGCTTGGGAAACAAGGTTGTCGCAGCATTTAATATCGGTTCATACAGAGTTGAAGAAATTTCCCAAACCGCCCGCGTGGTGCTGGAGACCATCGCTTCACAACTTGGTGAAGCCATTTTTGGGGCGAGAAAAGAGCAACTTCTTGAACAAAGCCAGGAACGGTTGCAGGCAACATTCGATGCCATCGAAGATTTCCTGTTCATTATTGACCTGACGGGAAACATACTGGAAGTAAATCCCATTGTTCTCAAGCGGCTAGGATACTCAAAGCAAGAACTCATCGGCAAATCGGTGCTCACGGTGCATCCACCAGAATATCATGACGAGGCAGCGATTATTGTGAAAAAATTGGTCGCCGGCGAAATTGCGTTCTGCCCCATACCTGTAATATCGAAAGATGGGGGCGTCATTCCCGTCGAAACCCGGATTTACAGGTCAAACCGGGAAAATAAAAATGTGTTAATCGGGATCAGCCGCAACATCACCGAAATAAAGCGCATTGAAGCGACGCTACAGGAACGAGCGCATACACCGAATGAACGGATCAACGAACTCAATTGCCTCTACAGTATGTCTAAAATTACTGAGACGGAAAACCTTTCTCTCGATGATGTATATCAAAAAATTATAAATCTGATCCCACCCGCATATCAATATCCGGATATCACTTGCGCTAAATTGATCATTGACGATCACACGTTTACTACATCAAACTACCAGGAGACAATTTGGCAACAGACGAATGACATTCATATACATGGCAAAAAACGGGATTCGCTCATCGTTGGTTATTTAACCGAAAAACCAGAGGCGTATGAAGGTCCGTTCTTTGAAGAAGAACGTGCCATGCTTAATGCAATCGGGGAACATTTAAGCATAATTATCCGGGGCAAACAGGCTGATGAGGCATTACGCAAGAGTGAAGAACGCTATCGGATCCTGCTGGAAGCGATTCAAGACAGTGTGTATGTTCTGGATCGGGAATGGCGCCACACCCTGGTCAATGATGCTGCAGAGGAATTTACGCATATCCCAAAATTAAAATTGCTGGGCTCTAAGCTAACAGACTTATTTCCCGGGGTGGAGAATACGTCTTTTTTCAAAACTTTCGAGCAGGTAATGAAAATCCGTTCTGCAGATGTTGTTGTTGATGAATACACATTTGAGGATGGTCGCCGGGGATGGTATGAAGTGCACGTTTATCCCGTCCCGGAAGGGATTTTATGTATCTCGCGCGATATCACACAGCGCATGCAGGCGGAGGAGGCATTGCGCGAGAGTGAAGAAAAGCATCGATAACTATTTGAAACTGTGTCTGATGCCATCTTTATGCTGAACGGGGAGACGGCGGCGATCACGGAAGTGAATCATGCCGCAGTCCGGTTATATCAATATAGTCGCGATGAAATGCTAACGATGAACGCCATAGAATTGTCGGCAGAGCCAGAAAAGTCGCGCAAGATGCTGCATGATGATACCGGGAGAATACCCCTCCGGTACCATCGAAAAAAAGACGGTACGATTTTCCCCGTCGAAATCCTGTACAGTGATTTCGACCACCAGGGGCATCCTATGAGAATCGCGACAGTCCGCGATATCACCCAGCGCAAACAGGCAGAGCAGGCGCTATTGCAGAGTGAGCGTTTTCTCCAAAATATATTCGATGGCATTCAAGATGGAATCAGTGTTCTTGATAGTAACCTTAATATTGTCCGGGTAAATGCATGGATGAAGAAAATGTACGCAGCACAAGCGCCATTAACAGGAAATAAATGTTATCGTGTTTATCAGAAAAGAGACTCAATATGTCCCTGGTGTCCATCTCTCCATACCATAAAAACCGGCGATGTGAAGACAGAGATTGTACCCTATCCTTCTCCCGATAAGCCTACACGACTGATCGAGCTCACGTCATTCCCTATCAAAGACATGCAGGGAAATGTCGCGAATATTATTGAACACGTAAAGGACATCACCGAACGCATACGTGCTGAGGAGGCTCTGCGTACCAGCGAAGCTCAGCTATCCAATGCCATGAAGATTGCAAAGTTGGGGTATTGGGAGTATGATGTTGCTGAAGACCTGTTCACTTTCAACGATCATTTCTACTCTATTTTTCGCACGTCAGTTGAGCAAGTTGGCGGCTATAAAATGTCGCCTTCGCGCTACGCTGAAACCTTTTTGCATCCCGACGATATGGCGCAAGTCGCAATTGAAATGAAACAAGCCCTTGAAACCACCGATCCACATTTCAGCCGCCAACTGGAACACCGAATCATTTATGCCGATGGTGAGATCGGCTACCTTCCCGTACGGTACTTCGTTGTTAAAGATGATCAGGGCCGGACAATCAAAACGTATGGTGCGAATCAGGATATCACTGAGCACAAAAGAATCCAGGAAGTGCTTCGCGAACGTGAAGAGCGATTCAGGGAATTATTTGAAAATATGAGCAGTGGCGTGGCGATTTATGAAGCCATAGATAATGGCAGGGATTTCGTATTCAAAGATTTCAATAAAGGTAGTGAGAGGATGGAGAACATCAAAAAAGAAGAGGTGGTCGGACGAAGCGTTATTGAAGTCTTTCCGGGTGTGAAAGAGTTTGGGCTGTTCGATATTTTCCAACGGGTATGGCAGACAGGGAAATCCGAGCATCAACCGATTTCATTGTACAAAGACGATAGAATTTGCGGCTGGAGAAAGAACTATGTTTGCAAATTGCCTTCGGGAGAAATCGTCGCCATTTACGACGCTCTCACGGCGCAAAAACAGGCGGAAGAAGCCCTGCGCAAAAGCGAAGAGAAATTGCGCTTGCTTTTCAATCACATCAACGACGTATTTTACTCCGTCGACAGAAATGGTACTATTCTCGAAATTTCGCCTTCTGTTACCAGGATATTGGGCTATAAGTCGGAGCAACTGATCGGCAAGTCGTTTCCGGACTTGAATATTCTTTCACCGGAATCCCAGCAACGCGCCCTGTCCGATACGATGAAGGTTTTTTCGGGTGAATCGATTGACATTGCTCAATATGAATTTTATGCCAGCGATGGCACCAGCATTTACGGGGAGGTGAGTGGTTCTCCCATTTATGCCGACGGCAAGATCATTGCTGTTGCATCAGTTGCTCGTAATATTACCGACCGGAAACGGGCAGAGGCGGAAAAAGCCAAACTCGAGGAACAGCTTCGTCGTTCCCAAAAATTGGAAACCATTGGCACGCTGGCAGGCGGCATCGCCCATGATTTCAATAATATCCTGACGCCGATTATGGGCTATGCGGATATGGCGCTGTCGAGCCTGTCCCCATCCAATCCATTGCATGAAGATTTAGAGCATATTTTACGAGCCGCAACACGCGCCAAAGACCTGGTAGAGCAAATATTAATTTTCAGCCGACAACTCGAAAAAGAGCGCAAACCACTCAGCTTGCATTTGATTGTCAAGAAGGCGCTGAAACTGCTGCGTCCGGCAATTCCCACCACAATTGACATTCAGCAACGAATCGATAGTTCCTGCGATAAAGTTCTGGCGGATGCCTCCAAGATGCACCAGGTCATCGTGAATTTATGTACCAACGCCTATCAGGCAATGGAGGACAAAGCCGGTACGGTCACTATTGAATTGAAGCAGGTGCATATTGACGCCGATATGGCAAAAATTCATCCCAACCTGAACGAAGCCGACTATGTGCGGTTAACCATCAGCGATACCGGTATCGGTATGAACGAGGCAACCATGGAGCGCATCTTCGAACCATTCTTCACCACGAAAACCGTGGATAAGGGAACCGGTATGGGTCTTTCGGTGGTGCACGGGATTGTCAGAAGCCATAACGGCGAAATTATAGTTTTAAGCGTGCCGGGAAAAGGTTCAAAATTTCATGTATATCTGCCAACTGCCAAAACTGAAATGATAACCAATGCAGAGGAAGAGCAGCCAATTCCGGGCGGGCACGAATCCATATTAGTGGTCGATGATGAAGAAGCTGTGGCAGAGGTGCTCAAAAGATTGCTGCAACGAATAGGGTATCGTGTTGTCGTAAGAACCAATAGCATAGAAGCGCTGAAAGATATTCGCCATCAATCCAAAGGCTATGATCTGGTAATCGTTGATTTGACAATGCCCGGGATGAAGGGGTTGGATTTTGCAAGAAGATTACATAAGATCCGTGCCGACCTGCCGATAATATTAATGACAGGTTATGGCGAAAATATTACCAATGGTATTCAAAAGCAATACGGCATTAAGCAAATCATCAGCAAGTCGATTACATTGAAAGAGTTGGCGTTAACAATTCGCTGCGTCATCGATGCCTGAACTGACATATTCCAGATTGCCGGAGGAAAACTACCATGCACATTCTTGTGGTTGACGACGATGATGATGTCAGGAAGTTGGTTTGCAGGATGCTAACGGAGGAAGGTTATAGCGTCGCTGAAGCAGCGAATGGAAAAGAAGCGTTCCAAATGTTACGGGTCGAAGCTGCGATCGTCCTGGTTATTACCGATCTCTTCATGCCGGAAAAAGAAGGTATGGAAACCATTATCGAATTGAAGCGCGATTATCCGCATATCAAGATACTGGCAATTTCCGGTGGAGACCGAACCAGTGCGCGCAACTACCTTGAAATGGCAAAAGGGTTGGGGGCGGATGCCGTACTGGGAAAACCATTCATGAAAAACGACCTTATCAAAGCAATGCGAAATTTGCTTCCCTGAAGCTAATTGTTGCTTCAGCGACTCATCAGAAAAAAAATGGGCGTGGTCCTCATTAATTCAGGCATTTTGAGTAATTCATTTATGAGCCCGTTTTAGAAACCACTAATTGCACAAATAAGCACGAATTGGTATAAATTAAGTTCAATAAAATCAATTAGTGAAAATTGGTGAAATTCGTGGATTGGCTTTTTTTAGAGTATACTCATTCATAAAATGCATAGTTCTGAAGGTAGACTTTATGGAAGCCGAAATATCCAATTCCCGGTGGCATATTCATAAGTCAAAAATTGGGGATCGTTCCTTTTTCCTTATTAGTAACATAACTTATTGTTTTTTAGAATTAAAAAGCCGCATAAAAAGCGCTGCATCCAAAATATTCTCTTTGGATATTTCGTAATATACCTATTAAGGGTTAGTTTGTAACATCATATTCTTAAGCATGTCATTGCGAGCGTAACGCAGTGGAGCGAATCAATCTCTATG
>JAFGMA010000101.1 GCA_016927835.1 Candidatus Zhuqueibacterota bacterium
GCCGAGGTACGCCCCGCTCCCTCGCTTTTGGACTACCCGTAACTGAGGGATTACATAGGATTCTTTTTTTCGCTTGATTTAAAGCCAATTTATTCCTATTTTATGTCCTGCTCAAATACAAATTGCAATCTTTATTCAGTTAAATTGAAACGGAGAAGGCGATGAAAAATGTACTTGTCCTCGGAGCGGGTCTTGTCACTCGACCATTGGTAAAATACTTGTTGGAACAACCCGAAATCAGGCTGAAAGTCGCCAGCCGAACCGTCAGCAAAGCGGAGAATCTGATACAGAATCATCCCAAAGGCGAAGCCCAGCAATTAAATGTAGAAAACAACGATGCCCTTAAAAAAGCCATCAAAGAGAGCGATGTAGTTATCAGTTTATTGCCCTGGATTCATCATTTGAAGGTGGCGAAACTCTGTCTCGAATTAAGCCGGCACATGGTAACGACTTCTTATGTGAAGCCGGAGATGATGGCTCTTGACGCGGAAGCCAAACGGAAAGGATTGTCATTTTTAAACGAACTGGGAGTGGATCCGGGCATTGATCACATGTCAGCGATGCAAATTATCCACTCTGTACAAAATTCAGGCGGCGAAATCGTCAGTTTTCGCTCCTACTGCGGTGGTTTGCCGGCACCCGAAGCCAATACCAATCCCCTGGGATACAAATTTTCCTGGAGCCCGCTGGGCGTTATTCTGGCTGCAAAAAATTCAGGCAGGTATTTGCATAACGGCGAAATTGTTGAAGTGCCATCTGAAAAACTATTTGAACACTACTGGTTCGTTAACGTCCCAGAAGGCGGTATATTTGAGGCGTATGTCAATCGCGATGCGATTCCGTATATTGATTTGTATAACATTCATTCCACAAAAACGATGTACCGGGGCACACTGCGCAACATCAGCCATTGCGAAGCCTGGCGCAACTTCATCAAGCTGAACCTGGGTGACCAGGACAAAGAATTTGATTTCAAAGGATACACTTACAAAAAGCTTTTGGCGAAATTAATTGGCGGTGATGCAAGCCAACTGAAAGCCAGCGTGATGAAGGCTCTGAATTGCCCGGAATATTCATTGACGATCAAAAAGCTCGAATGGCTCGGATTGATGAGTGACCAGCCAATTCCCATTGAACGCGGTACCGCAATCGATGTCTTTTCCCATGTCCTGCAAGAAAAATTATATTATGAGAAGGGTGAACGCGATATGATCGCGCTACATCACGAATTTTTTGCTGAGTGGGGCGAAGAGAACCGAAAGGAAATGATTACATCGACAATGGTAGATTTTGGAATCCCCGGAGGCGATACTGCCATGGCGCGAACGGTTGGACTACCGGCAGCAGTCGCCACAAAATTACTCGTCCAGGGAAAAATTACACTCACCGGCGTTCATATTCCGGTTGACCCGATGATTTACGTTCCGGTACTTTCCGAACTCGAATCGATGGATATCAAATGCGTTGACCGTCGCTATGAAAATTAATCACTTTAACATTCTTTTGTATACTAAATCATTCATTTCACTCAAAGGGCGGGCTTGACCAGAGTCCCTCCGAAAATGAAAATAGTGCTGTCAGTGCGAGGAGCGGAGCGACGGGAGCGACCAATTGAAGCAATCTCCTTATTTACAGATATTTAGTTGAGCCATTTTCTGTGAATGGCGATGAAGAGCTATCAAAAAATTTTCCCGCTCTTTGAATATACCCGTTCCCGGCATTCGCGTCGGGAACGGCTCGAACCAGACTACCACCGAAATACCGGAGCATGCGATTGAATAGTTTCCTGATCAGAGCCGAGGATAAAAACCAATGGGAAACACGGACACCGATTACACCCACTGATTTAAAGGAAATCCTGGCAGAAACCAATGCAACTGCATATATTCAGCATTCAGATAAGCGGAGATTTTCTCTCGATCAATTCATTGAAGCAGGTGCAACCGCTGTGGGCATTGAACATCCTGCCAAAGTGATTTTCGGCATCAAAGAAATTCCTGTTGAAAAAATTGAATCGAATAAAGTCTATGTGTATTTTTCTCACACCGTCAAAGGTCAGTCGGTAAACATGCCGGCGCTGAAAAAAATTGTGGATAGTGGCTCGACGCTCATCGATTACGAAAAAATCACCGATGAAAACGGCAGACGCCTGATTTATTTCGGGCGCTATGCCGGCGATGCCGGAGCTGTCGATATTTTATGGCTGCTCGGAGAATATTGGGAAAATCAGGGTATTCTCAATCCGTTTACCGCCATTAAGCAGGCAATGCATTATGACTCCGTAAAATGCGCCCAGGAGAAATTGGATGAAGTGGGCAGAAGGATAAAAACAGAAGGCTTGCCGCAGCAAATATCACCACTCGTAATCGGCATAATGGGCTACGGCAATGTTTCCGGCGGCGCACAAGCAATTTTCGATTGCCTGCCGGTTGAACGAATCGCACCCGAAGCGCTGGCAAGCCGGGTTTCAAACGGCGAATTAGACAATCGCTGCATTTATTTAAGTATTTTTAAAGAGCATCATTTGGTAGAGCGAGCCGACGATGCAGCCTTTAATCTTCAGGAGTATTACAACAATCCTGGGAAATATGTGTCCAGATTTTCAGCCTATCTGCCTTATTTGAATATCATCGTGAATGCGCTTTACTGGGACAAGCGCTATCCCAAATTTGTGACCTGGGACTTGCTGAAAACGCTCTTCACCCAGAATCCGGATCATCGGCTGTATGGCATCGCCGATATCACCTGCGATGTAAATGGCGCCATTGAATGCAACGTCAAAGTCACCGATTCCGGTTCTCCGGCGTACCTGTGCAATCCCATCGATCGGACAATCACCAATGGGCATCGCGGCAAAGGTATCGTTATCCTGGCGGTAGATAACCTGCCGTGTGAATTTTCTTATGATGCCTCTGTTTTTTTCAGCAATCAATTCAAACGGTTTGCGCCCAATATTTTATCCTCGAATTTTTCAGAGCCTCTGAAATTGTCCGGTCTCGTTCCCGATATCCAAAAAGCGGTAATTGTCTACAACGGACAATTGACTGAGAATTACACCTATCTGAACCAATACCTGTAGCGCATTTTTTGGAAACATCCATTTTTCACCTTCAGACCGAACGCAATGCAATGATCGATATGATTGCGAATGAAGGGGTATTGTAATCTGAATGACTCAAAATATGATAGAAAAAACAGGAGAACAGGATGAAATCAATTCACGAAGTCGAAGCTTTGATGGACAAATATGCTGCAAGGAATTACCACCCGCTGGCGATTAATATCGTAGCGGGTCAGGGCGCATGGATATGGACTGATGAATCGCGCAGCAATGAAAACAAATACCTGGATTGCCTCGCGGCATACAGCGCGTTGAATCACGGTTATAATCATCCCCGGCTGCTGGCTGCCGCCCTGATGCAGCTTTCCACAGGGGTCACTGTTACTTCTCGAGCATTTTTAAGCGCGCCAATGGCAGAACTCTGTAAACTTATATCGGAGCTCTGCGCCAAAGAAAAAACATTGCTAATGAATACCGGTGCGGAAGCTGTTGAATCGGCTATTAAACTTGCCAGAAAATGGGGATATAAAAAGAAAAATGTCGAAGCGGATAAAGCGAAAATAATTGTGTGCCATAATAACTTTCACGGGCGGACGATCGCTGTGGTTGGTTTTTCTTCGGAAAGCCAGTATCGTGACGGTTTTGGTCCCTTCCCCCCCGGCTTCCGGATCATTAATTATGGTTCATTGGACGAACTTGAGGCAATGATTGATTCCAACACGGTCGGATTTTTGGTGGAACCAATCCAGGGTGAAGCCGGAATCATTATCCCGCCCGACGGATTTTTAGCTGGCGCAAGGCAAATCTGTAAGCAGAATAACGTGCTCTTCATCGCCGATTGCATTCAATCGGGATTGGGCAGAACAGGCAAACTCTTTGCGTGCGATTGGGAGCAAGTTGTGCCCGATATTTACATCCTGGGCAAAGCGCTGGGTGGTGGCTTTCCGGCGAGTGCTGTAGTCGCAAATGGCGATATTATGGACGTATTAACTCCCGGAGATCACGGCAGCACTTTTGGCGGCAATCCCTTCTGCGCAGCCGTGGCTATTGAAGCGATTAAGGTCATTGTGGACGAAGATCTGCCCGGACGCTCTCTCGAATTGGGAACGTACTTCTTGAATAAATTGAAAAAAATCAAGAGCAAGCATGTCAGGGAATATCGCGGACGCGGTTTATGGATTGCTATCGAACTTCATGACAGCGCAGGCGGGGCACGCCGGTTCTGTGAAGCCCTGGCGGATGAATATATCCTATGCAAGGAAACCCATAAAAACGTAATCCGGATCGCGCCCCCACTGGTCATTTCCAAAAGCGATATCGACTGGGCGCTGCCGAAATTTGAGAAAGTTCTGCTTTCGGATTGATATTAAGAGCCTATCCGAAAACCCTCCTTGTCATTCCCGAAGTTCGTTGATCGGGATGCCGAACACGGGAATCCATTTATAAAGAGGGTAGGTGGATTCCCGTGGGCGGCACCCCGCTAAAACGTGCGGGAATGACAGTTTTTGCCTAATCCATATAATTCTTTGAAATAGGTTTTCGAATAGGTTCTAAGTCGCTAGTGAATTTATTATCAGCTTTAAATCAGAATCAGGTGCTCTGATGAAGTTTTTTATTCGAATCAGTTTGCTTCTGGGGAGTATATTCATGCTAATCAACTGCGGTGACAAAAGCGCACCAAAAAAGGAAATCTCGATTACACAGCATTCCGACGTCTATTATGAAGCCGGGAATTGGCATTGTCCGATTTGTGGTGGTGTTGTGACGAATCAAGATCGATCAGATATTCCTTCCGAGCTGCTGCTGTCCGAATGGCATGATGTTTTTTTGACAAAAGATTATTTCAAGGACAAAATCGGCGACATTTCCGATGAAGAGCTTTTTTCATCAATTGATTTCACAAAACCTGAGTTAGCCCATATCAAAAAATTAGTTCAGGATGAGTTGTATAACAGGGCAGCTCAGGAATTGACCAGCGTTTATCACAGGGCGGAAGCGCAAAAAATTCTGTATTCATGCCCCGGCGAGAATAGTCTCTCTTACAAGCCATTCGATGAATTTTTGGACCAGCTCAAAAACGATACTGCTCGCAAAAATGAAATCATACGCAGCGCCCTTGAAGTTGCACACCCGGACAAAGGGTACACGATCAACGGAGTTCATTTCGGAAAATCCGTTGATTTTAACAAGAATGTCGATGAAGGCTGGAAATTCGGAGCAGTGAATTTCGCGTATGGGCTGAACCTGCTTTGCGCGTATTTTTTGACTGACGATTCATTTTACCTTCACAGCCTCGAAGATTTAATCAACCAACTATATGCTTTCAGGATGAAAATGACTCAATCCACCAGGTATAATCCAATCTGGTATGAGTTAGGTATCGCGGGACGCATCACCCGAATGGTTGATATTTATCGAATAGCGGGGCATAAATTTTCAGCGCAAACCCAAAAGAACCTTCTCAAATTTTTGCTCGGGCAGGCGCGATGGCTGCATCAATCTTTGGTGCGCGTGCCATTTCATTATTATAATTGGCAGACTGCCAACGCGACGGCTCTCGGCTATACTGCTCTCCGATTCCCCGAATTCGCGGAATCTGCGACATGGCTGGCGGATAGCAAGCGCTATATGAAGTGGCATTTCGAAAATTCATTCTACCCGGATGGAGGACATTCTGAACGCACGCCCGGCTATGCCAAATATGCCTTTTCCATGTTTTATCGCTACATTCTCTTGCTGAAACATTTCATGGATGATGAGTCGTGGGCAAAAGCCTATTGGAAAACCCTCGAAAAAATGGTACAATTTTATGCTCTCACCCATTCGCCAATAGCCACATCCTGCCCTTTCAATGACGCAAGGAGAGATAAAACGCAGTTTATACAATTCTTCACTGAGATGGCGCAGGTATTTCAGCGCGGAGATTTCCTGGCGCCGATTGCCGATTATTTGCCTGAAGATTCGTGCCCCACAAAGCCGGTCAAACTGCGAATCCCTGATATTTTGTCCTTCAATTTTGAATCGAGTCAATATGCCGTGATGCGTGAAAATTGGAACTCGGACAGCTATTTCATGCTCATCAATTATGGACCATTTCGGAATCATGCACACTACGATGCCCTGGATTTTGAAATTTACGCCAACGGTATTCCCATCGCAGTGGATGCCGGGTTGGGACCTAAAGCGTACACCGATTCTTTGCACGTAGACTGGTACAAGCAACCCCAATCACACAATATGCTCATTATCGATGATGCCATACCAGATAAGCGGCGCGCCGGGGGCAAAGACGTCGTTTGGATTTCTCAGCATCTGACCGATTATTTCGCCGCCACCCACGAAGGATACAAGGATCTAAATGGCAGCATTCATCGCCGACATGTTATTTTCATCAAAGGCAAATACTGGCTAATTTTCGACCAGATAAAAACAAGCACACCCGGTATCGCTTTAAGCTGGAATTTACATTCGCCGCTCCATTTTCAAGAAATGGGAAACGGCTTCATCTCCACCGGACAAAATGGCGCTCTGATAGCGTCGGTCCCCGATACCTCGCTGAAGCGTCGCATCGAAAAGGGCATCGCGGA
>JAFGMA010000102.1 GCA_016927835.1 Candidatus Zhuqueibacterota bacterium
CTGCGTCAGTCTTTCGACCATTGCGCAATATTCCTCACTGCTGCCTCCCGTAGGAGTCTGGGCCGTATCTCAGTCCCAGTGTGGCCGGACACCCTCTCAGGCCGGCTACTCATCGTCGCCTTGGTAGGCTTTTACCCTACCAACAAGCTAATGAGACGCAGGTCCATCTACAGGCGATAGCTTACAAGTAGAGGCCATCTTTAATCTATCAACATGCATTGAAAGACATCATTCGGTATTAGCCCCGCTTTAGCAGGGTTATCCCTAACCTGAAGGCAGGTTACCTACGCGTTACTCACCCGTTCGCCACTTTACTCACATCCCGAAGGATGATTTCTAGTTAGACTTGCATGTGTTAAGCACGCCGCCAGCGTTCGTCCTGAGCCAGGATCAAACTCTTCGTTGTAACTGGTTTTTCTTTTTGAATTACTGTGGTTGACTCAATTGACGAAAAGCCATGCACGCAATTTTTACAAAGAACATTTTTCTAAAGCTGACTAATATAAAAAACTTTCGCTTTAAAAGCAAGTCTTTTTTATTTTATTTTTCCACTTGCACCATTTTTAAAGCGCGCTTAAGATACAAAATTGAAATCTAAAAGTCAAGTGTTTTTTTATGCATTTTTTAATTCTTTCATCTTCAATTTTCTCCCTCTGTTTGGAATTTTTAGCATTGCTGAGTTTATCTAATAATGAAGTCTCAATACATTTTTTATGCTTTTGCGCAGCAGATGGATGATCGTTGCCATTAAAAATTTTAATTCATTCATCTTCTCCTTCATGCATTTTGCCTCAAATTTCTGAAGCATTACCAATGCATCCGACTTTTTGCTTGACATTTGTGCGAAAATAAACTATATTTAACCTGAGTTTAAAAAGGGGACGACATGGTTTCGACGGGAGCCGAGGAGTTGAGAATAGCATGTCGAGGACTCCGGAACCTCGAAAATCACCCGGAAACAAAAATTAAACGCAGATAACTATGCGTATGCAATGGCTGCCTAATTAAGCAGCCCGCTCCAACTTGATTTTACCTGTCGAATCTGGTTGCGAGTGTCGACTCCTGACAGGTTAGTCATCTGTTGCGCCTTCGGATAGATGATGAAATTTTAGCGGGCTGGCTATCTCAGGTTTTGTCGGTTGCACCTGAAATAGCGAGATTCAAACAACCAACTAAGCATGTAGAAATTCTCAATGAATGACTTTCGGACGCGGGTTCGATTCCCGCCGTCTCCATCCTTAAGCCTCAGATTCGATCCAAATCTGGGGCTTTTTTTTAAATGCACACCTTTCAAATTTAATTGACGGCTATAGCGCAACTATGATTTTTTGTGTTTCATTGAATCCGGCAATTGACCGAACAATGGAAATACCAGATTTCCAGACGGGCAAAACTGTGAAAGCCAAATTATCACAGATTTTTTATGCTGGTAAAGGCATTAATGTGGCATTTACCCTCAAAGAATTGGGATACGAGCCCGAGGTGATTGCATTTGTTGGTGAAAACCAAATCTATTCATATTCGCAGGCATTGAGCCCGATTAAAAAGACGCTTATACCCGTTTTCGGCGATACGCGCAACAACATCACGATCATCGATCCCCAAAATCAAACTGAAACTCATATCAGAGAACCGGGTTTCCAACTCAGCCAGGAAAACTTGCTCCAACTGCAGGCGGTTTTAAACTCGAATGTCAGCGAGGGCGATTGGATTATTCTCACAGGCAGTTTGCCCTTTGGTGCCCCTGATGATCTCTATGCAAAATTGATACACACGATTTCCGCTAAAAACGCTTATGCAGTATTGGATTCATCTGGTGCACCACTGATCGAAGGCGCCAAAGCGGCTCCCCGAATTCTGAAAATAAATACAGAAGAACTGGCTCAACTTGCAGGAAGATCGCTTTTTTCTGAATCAGAAATGATCCATGAATCAAACTCGCTGCTAAAAAACAACTGCGAATTCGTTGTGATTACGCAGGCAAAAAACGGCGCACTCGGTGTAAATCGAGAGGGCGCATGGTCCACCGAAATCCCGGCTCAATTCCCTGCCGGACTGAATACCGTCGGTTGCGGCGATGCATTTTTAGGCGGCTTGATAGCTAAGCTCACTCAAAATACGCCTTTTGAAACCGCATTGGCTTATGCCACAGCCTGTGGCGCAGCAAACACCCTAATCTCGGGCGCCGGAAGAATTGAACGCACAAGTGTCGAGCGAATCGTATCGAAAATTCGCGTAAGTCGGAGGACATTTTAGAAATGATCCTGCCGTAGTCTAATTGGATTCTACCAAAATAAGTTTGATTATGACGGATAATTTCTCAAATATTTTGAACCACCTGAGCTATCATGTTGTCTATGATCCGAATCTGCACGATGCCATAGATTACGCTGCCTCCCATGGGTTCCACGGCATTCAAATCGCAATTGAGGTGCCGCGCTTTTCCCCTGAACGCTATTCCGGGAACAATCGGCAGGCGATCCGGCAGCATGCTGAAAAAACAGGTGTTCGCATTGCCCTTCACGGACCGGACGATGCTGCATCGCTATTCGTGTCGCATCCTGCACTAGTAAGGGGCATGCATGAGTATTACCGCGATGTATTCAAATTCGGTGTCGACATCGGCGCCAGTTTGATTACAATTCATATCGGTCAACCCGCAGCTTTTGGCAGGCATGCCGAGTCACCGTCAGAGAAAATTCCTTATGATGACCGACCCCATTATGAGGCACAATTGCGGAAAAATTTGCAATGGCTTTGTATCGAATGCCCTGAAAATATAATATTATGCGTTGAGAATTATAAACTTAATGATATGATCCTGAATGTCATAGATCGGTTCCTTGAATCAAATCAACTCTTTTTATGTTGGGATTTAGCAAAAAATTTTGATAAAGATATGAATAAGAATGAAGTTATTGAATCATATTTTAGTGAAAGAATCGGCTACATCAGGCAGTGTCACCTGCACGATATCGTTCCAGGCTTTCGATCCCATCAAGTGATTGGCAGCGGTGATATCGATTTTTACGACTATTTGCAGACACTTCAGCATCATCCCGTACTCGATTACTGCATCGAAGTGCGTCCGCGGGAAATGGCTTTCGAAAGCTTACAAAATTTAAACCAAATGTGCCAAATGTACCACGAGCAGATGCAGCAATGGCGGAATATTGGCGTGCGCGAAACCGATACGGAGATTGATGCCATTAACCTGTTTGAGCGCAGCAACCTTCGGAACCATGAATTTGATAACCTGAAACGGGCAATCAGGCGCAACATTACTTATTTGGAATGTACCCATTATTTATTCTTTGAGAATATCCAGAAAATTATTGAAAACATAGGCAAATTGCAGATCAAGGAACAAATTTATGGTTGCATGATTATCGAAGAAAACCGAATGAAGCGAATTCGGGATTTTGAAAAATGCCTGCACCTTTGGCTTGATCGCGCATCACCCGAAAATTTTCAATCCGATTTCTGTCGCCAGGTTTTTGCTTCGCTTGGTAAATCCAACGAACGAAAGATACTGCTTGTCAGGCGACTTGCCAGGAGGTTGAATTTTATTTTGGCATGGACATCGAATCAAAACTCGACCGACAGGAGTGCAGCGATTGCGGATAAATTCGTCGATTTCGATGATTTGCAGGAACCTGAGACGATGGATCTAAAGCGAATGATTTCCCATCAATTTCCGGACGCTTCGGAATTTGAACAGCATATCTGTGAAAATCGTCCGTGTCATCATAAGTTCTTCCGGCACCTCGATATCATCATAAAAAATATCGGAGCCGAATCCTGGGATCGCTCGAAACCTGCACGCCACCGAGACGGCATCGAAAGGGCGGCTATTACTCAAAAATACATTGATCATTTGACAAGTTGGCTCAATCGAGATCCTGTCAATGAGGAGACATCGCAGATTTTCCATGCTTTGGACAAAATGGATCCCGTCAAAGAATGGCTGGTCATGTCATTGAAGAAAACGCTTGAGGTATTTGTGAAGAATATGAGAAATATAGGCGAGGTATCAGAGCAGGAAACGCGATGATCAAATCCACAAATCTCATTCAGATAGCTCAATATTTTCAAAAAATACATAAAACTGACCGGCGGCTTAATTCGTGCATCGCAGTCACTGTAATTCAGTTTGAGTTGCTGGTACCTCAATTGTTGTAAAAATTGAAATCACGAAATATGTTACGGATATAATTAATTTAACTCATTATTTTTTTGACGGTTATTATTTTTCAACCAATAAAAAATCTTGCATTTTTCTAAATTTGTTCATAATTTGTCAAGCAGACACCTAAATAAAAATCTTTGCAGGTTCAAATTTTCAATCAGTTGGAGCAAATGAAATGACAATTAACGAGATGTTTGATCTGACAGGAAAGGTTGCCGTGGCAATCGGGGGCGGGGGCGTTTTAGCGGGTACTATTTCAACCGGACTGGCAGAAGCCGGTGCAGATGTGGCAATATTCGATTTAAACGGTGATAACGCGCAAAAGCAAGCCGATGCAATACAGGCAGTTGGTCGTAAAGCCATCACGATTACCGGCGATGCCGCATCGAAAACTGATCTGAGCCGGGCGCTGGGCGACATTTTGCATAAACTCGGTCGAATTGATATTATCCTCAATGCACCAGGAATTAACTCCGCAACACCATTTTTCGAGATTTCCGAAGCCGAATGGGAAAAAATTATTAACGTCAATCTCAAAAGCATCTTCTTGAGTTGCCAGGTTTTCGGCGCTCACTTAATCAAGCAGGGACAGGGCGGAAGTATCATCAATTTTTCATCTTCATCTGCATCACCCCCGCTTTCAAAAGTCTTCACGTATGGTGTCTCAAAAGCCGGAATTAATAATTTAACCCAATTTTTAGCGCGAGAATGGGCACCCCACAAGATCCGCGTCAATGCGCTTGTGCCTGGTTTTTTTCCAGCCGAACAAAATCGAAAAATTTTGAGTGAAGAGCGCATCGCACAAATCCTCGGGCATACTCCCATGAAACGTTTCGGGGAAGCCGATGAATTGATAGGGGCAGTTCTGTGGCTGTCTTCTGAAAAAGCATCATCCTTCGTAACCGGCTCGCTGGTACGTATTGATGGCGGCTTCGGGGCAATGACGATCTAACCTGGCTCCGGGTTGAGCAGTTCGACGTTCAAGGGTGATGAGCCTGAATAGAAAAGTTTGACAGAGTTAAGCCGCGCTAGATTTTAATACCCAATTTATCAATTATAATCTCCGGAACATTGGGCGCTGATAATTAAAATCATTAGATTACAACCATTGAACCTGAAACCGCCCAAAAAGCTAAACGATGCTGCCGATAGCTGGGGAAGAGCTTTTCAAAGGCTCTGGTCTGCTACCCGTGATTGAGCAACACCTTTATGGATTTTTTGCTTGCATTTTAATCGAAAAACATCTATATTCGAAGGAAATATACGGTGAGACTGTGGTGCTATTAACAAAGGCAAAAACAATATCATGACCTGTAAATTCGATATGTGCCCAAAACGTACATTTATTGATTTGACTGACAAGCAATCGAATGTCTATGTTCATAAAATGCCTATCATAAAAATGCACCTCTTTAATGGTGCATTTTTATTTTGTACCAATGGCAAATTTCGTTTAATAAATGCAGAAATTGGAATGGGGAGGTAAAATTGGAACAGACGCTTCGAAAGCTTTTGGAGTTGCAAGCTGTCGATTCCGAATTAACGCAATTGCAGAAGCTGCGAGGAAATCTGCCTCAACTCGTGGAGGAAATTCGAGAAAAACTCGCTGCGCTTCAGAAAAATTACGGAACCGAGCAAGAAACCCTTGACAGCACGATCAAACAAAGGCTTGGATGCGAAGGCAATGTTAAATCGCTGAATGAACAATTGGCAAAATACAATGAACAACTCTATAATGTCAAAAATAACAAAGAATATGACGCATTAACCGATGAGATCGAGACCAAAGAAAAAGAAATAGGAGAACTCGAAACGCGCATTTTAGAATTTTATGATATCGAAGAGACTTTAAAAACAAGCGTTCAGAATTTGAACGAACAAATTGAAGTTTTAAAACAAGAACTTGAAGCGAAGGAAATCGATTTAAATGCGCGCCTGGAACAAACTTCCTCGAAAGAGAAAGTTCTCGATGTTCAACGTAAAGAGCTGGCGACAAAATTGAGCCGACCAATTTATTCCACCTACGAGCGGATTCGAAAAGGGAAAAACGGTTTAGCCGTTGCGGGCATCGAAAATGGCATTTGTACCGGCTGTTCGGGTAACCTTCCGCCGCAAATTGGGCTGGAAATCAGAAAAATGAATCAGCTCATCTATTGCCAGACTTGCGGTCGATTTTTGATTTGGCATACAAACGGGCAAGAATCAGAAACAGCAGATCACCAATCAAATCCGGAGCAAATCGGGTGATCGCGTCTGATTGCCATGACGGAGTGATGTATGTGCTCTGCTTGAGCAACAGATGAGGAAAGTCCGCACTCCACAGGGCAGGGTGCCTCGTAATTCGAGGGAGGCGAAAGCCTATGGAAAGTGCAACAGAAAAAATACCGTCTGCTAACGGCAGATAAGGGTGAAATGGCGAGGTAAGAGCTCACCGCTCAGCCTGTGAAGGCTGGGGCATGGTAAACCCCACCCGGAGCAAGACCAAATAGAGGGAAGAAGTTGCCCGCTTCGATCAACTCGCATCTTCGATGCGTGGAATCCTCGGGTAGGTTGCATGAGCTATCTGGTGACAGATTGCCAAGATAAATGATCACCGAAAACAGAATGCGGCTTATAGATTTGCTTCGGATTGATTTTTGGATGTAACTTCAATTATGCGCTGTAAATCAGCATACGCTTCGAGAAAATTCACACCGGGTCTAACAATTCTATGCTACTGAAATTGCGCTCAAACCAAAAGTACCGCTTTGCAATTCTGGATGAGCCAAAAATTCAGTCTGTTTGGTCCACCTAATTTTGCGATTTATAATTCGAGAATGCGTTAAAACTGGCAATCATTGTTATATTGCATTTGGATTATTACCTTTATAAAGGCTTTTTATGGAGCATAAATGGACTCTGCTCAACGAGCATACACAAGAACAAATTGATAATTTATCCAAAGAATTAAATGTATCAAAAGCAATTGCAAAAGTCATGCTCAACAGAGGCATTTCCGATAGAGATAAAGCCAACCAGTTCTTTAGAATTTCGATTGACCAACTATACGATCCTTTTTTGATGCGCGACATGGAACAGGCTGTCGACCGAATCGAGCGCGCTCTAAAAAATAATGAGAAGATTTTCATCTATGGCGATTACGATGTCGACGGCATCACGTCAGTGTCCATGATGGTACTCGCATTCAAAGAATTAGGGAAAACCGTCGGTTTCTATATCCCGGATCGATTACGGGAAGGCTACGGACTATCGAAAACCGGAATATATGAGGCGGCTGCCGAAGGATATTCGTTAATCATATCAGTGGATTGCGGTATCACTGCCATCGAAGAAGTGCAACTTGCGTGCTCACTGGGAATCGATGTAATCATCTGCGATCACCACGAGCCAGGCAACCAACTGCCACCTGCCGCCGCAATTTTGAATCCGAAGCGTCATGACTGTGAGTATCCGTTCAAGGAACTCGCCGGTGTCGGTGTCGCATACAAATTGCTTCAAGCGCTGTTTATTCATTATGAATTACCCCACGAACGTCTGCATCGCTTTGCCGAACTGGTTGCGATCGGCAGCGCTGCCGATATCGTTCCGCTGATCGATGAAAACAGAATTTTCGCAAAAATCGGGCTTGAACGCCTTGCTCAAAGCGAGAATCTTGGAATTCAAGCGTTGCTCGATGCCACGGGACTCAGAAATAAAACCATTGGTACAGGACAGGTGGTATTCATTATCGCACCCCGAATCAATGCCGTTGGCAGACTGGGTGATGCGGAACGCGCCGTACGCTTATTAACAACGGAGAACATTCAACAAGCTCGAAATATCGCAGCAATCCTTGAAAAGGAAAACCGGCAACGCAAGAGCATCGACGAAGAAACATTTAAAGAAGCACTGAAAATCATTGAACAGGACATCGATCTCAATCGACAAAGATCGATTGTCATCAATCTCGAAGATTGGCACCCCGGGGTCATCGGGATCGTGGCTTCACGGATCGTTGAGAAATTTTATCGCCCTACAATTATGATATCTACCGATAACGGTATCGGCAAAGGCTCGGCAAGGAGTATTCCGGGTTTCGATCTATATCGGGCTTTATGTAAATGTTCAGATTATATGCTGGGATTTGGCGGACATAAGTATGCAGCCGGGCTTAAAATCGACACCTCAAAATTGGATGCATTCAAACAAAAATTCGAATCGATCGCCCGGGAATGGATTGAGGATGATGCACTCATTCCGCAATTGAGAATTGATAGTGAGATTCGCCTGGGCGATATAGACCGTACGTTTTTGAATATATTACAGCATTTCGGACCGTTCGGACCTCAAAATATGCGCCCGGTTTTTATGGCTACCAAATTGCAGATTATGGGAACCCCGACGATCGTGGGC
>JAFGMA010000103.1 GCA_016927835.1 Candidatus Zhuqueibacterota bacterium
GCTTCGACGAGCTTCTCGACCTGATAACCAGATTTCTGCTCCGCTTTGTTGATTTGCGCCAGCAGTTCATCCAGAAGTGAAAGCCGCTTTTTGAGCTCGGACTTTGTGGTTTCGGAATCAGTAAGCAATTCAATAATCGCAACCGCCGTCAAGAAGCGGAAAAGCATTTCGAAGGATTCCTGGTTATACCAGAGCACCTCCTGATGCCGGTTAATTCGAAGAAATTGAAGAACGTCCTGATCGTGAAACAGATTTTCGAGCGCGGCGGATAACGGCGTATCATCCGTGAGAATTTGGGAGAACCAGTCATGATGCACTGTGAGAATACGGATCAGGAGTCCGGCCTGCCAGATATTCTCTTCGCTTAGAGAAAGTTCGGAAATCACATCGGCGATGATTTTCCCGAGCAGCCACTCGTCGATCCATGAACGGCTGATGCCTGCACTGTCTTGAGGATTCTGCACAGCGCCGAGCCGGTGAACCGTGATCCAGTGAAACAGCACGCTCACGGCGAAATCGGGACAGTCGTAAAGAACGTTGAGTGTATCCTGAATTGCGGAGAATTTGGAAAGATTTAAAATCGGTGATTGATCCCCTTGAGCGGGAAATCGGAGCAACATGTCGAGTTCATTCCGTGTGAGTACACCCAGTCCATATTCTGTTTCTGGTCTTTGGATGAATGTCCCAATTTCTGCGGCGATCTGATCCATGCTCTGGGTAAAATCATCGAGCAAGGCATGGTTGAGCTTTTTCGCAGGACTGTCGATCAGCGCCTCGATTACGGCATGCAGTGTGCGCGCATTAACCAGCAATTTAAAAACGCCGTGAACCGGTTGGAGGAAAATTTCAGTCAAGGCCTCCTCGATGCCGGGCACACCGCGTCCGCCCAGGTAATCGGCAAGCTGCCGGTACGGCTCGCCTTCGCGGTCGCGTACTTCCCTGAAATTGATGAACACATGATATTGATACCCGTCCAGTTTCACGAAAAGGCCTTGCTCATGTATCTTTTTGCAGTTTCGGATGTATTCGAGTCCGCTGATTTGATCGCGAAAAACACAAAACGTGTCGGGGCGTTCGGAGAGTGTCAATCCTTGCCCCAGCGTTTTCTGGAGAGTACGCTTCTGATCGCCATCTTTCACGATGTATGCGACTGAGATCCGAATCCAGCCTTGTGACGCCCCGTAAACGTTGTTGTAGACCACGAGCGCCCGCTCACTGCCAGACCGGTTGGAATAGGCGAACACGTTCTCATTGACCTGTCCTTCGGGCGTAAAAAAATCATAAAGCAGAAAATCCTGAACGCCTGTAAAAAGATACCGTTTGCGCAGGATGGGAAAAATTTCGCGTTCATGCCGGCCGATCAACCAGGGATCGGGCTGTTCATCCCAATAGGCCCGTCGGAATTCCATGCCGTACTTTTCAGTATATCCTTCGATCTGGCCATGACCGAACATCGGCAGTCCCGGCAAAGTGGAAAGTAGCACGCAAACGCCGAAATACTTATCGTCGCGTCCGAACTGGGCGACCGCCGTATCTTCATCGGGATTGTTCATGAAATTGACGTAGCGTTTGAGAATTTCGGGGTCGAATTCGAGCGTATTTTTGATGACGCTCCGGTACTTCGCATTTTCCTCATTCTTGAGCATGTTCATGAAGGCGCTGTTGTAGACCCGGTGCATGCCGAGCGTTCGGACGAAATATCCTTCGAGCAGCCAGATCGCCTCGGCCAGAAGCAGCGTATCGGGAGCCTCTTTTGCGACCCGGTCCACGACCTCACGCCAGAACTCGGCGGGGATGGCTTTCTCAAAATCGGCGCGGGACAGCCCGTGTTCGCTGCGAGATGGAATCGCGCCGCCGGACCCCGGTTCGGGGAACCAGAGCCGCTGGATATGTTTCTTGGCGAGCGTCATGGCTGCGTCGAACCGGATGACGGGGAATTGCCTGGCCACGTGCAAAATGGTCTGAATGACCGCTTCACGTGTTTCCGGATTCAAATAGTTAAGCTGCGCCGTGTCGTTCCAGGGCATGCTCGTGCCGTCGTTGCCGTGATAGACGTATTTTGTATCGCCCGTCCACTGATCGACGCGCTTGAACACCACGGCCGCGTCGGACCGGGTGTAATAATGATCTTCGAGATAGATGCCGACGCGGTCATCAGACGACAGATTCGGGCCGTTGAACGTGTATGAGGGATAGGGGCAATAATTTAGTGACAGAAACCAGTCAGGATGCTGAATCACCCAGCGTCCATCGATGCCCACGTGATTCGGAACCATGTCGCCCGCCATTCGGATACCCCGCTGCCAGGCGCGCATTTTCAGACTTTGGAAGGCTTCATCGCCGCCCAGATCGGCTGAAATTTCATAATCCTTGAGGGAATACGCGGACGCCTCAGCGTCAGGATTGCCGCACATCTGCTTGATCCGTTTGGACGCGATGCTCCGCTCCCAGAGTCCGATCAGCCAGAGGGACGTAAATCCCCACCGGCCGAGCAAATCGAGTTCTTCATCGGGGACTTGATCGAGACGGTGAATTTTCCGTCTGTATTTCTTGGACAATTGATCGAGCCACACATAGGTATTCTTCGCGATCATAACCACGCGCGGCATCCATTCGCTATCGGGACTGAATCGTTCGTGGTCAGGCGTGAGAGATGAGAAATCAACCACCTCGGTCGGCCCCGGCCCAACGAAGCCCGACTTACGCTCCTCGTGCATCAAATCGAGACTGCTGAGCAGCTTGTAAAGATATTTACCGAGCAGTTTTCCCCAACGAGATCGGATGTATTCGAGCTGGCCTTCGAGGGAATATGGCGAGGCCAGCGCGGGACTGCGCAACATGAGGATCAGGGATTGATCATCAGGCCCGAAATGGAGTTGTGCGTCGAAAAAAGTTTGAAGCGCATCGATGATGGATTTATAGACGGTCTGCTTTTCGAGCGCTTCATCGTCGAAAAGTTCGGAATAGGGAGAAAATGCAGGATTGGCATTGGCCAGCCAAAGAAGCAGCATTTCCTCGATTGCCGCGGTGCGGTTGGGAATACCGTCATTCTCGCCCGCAAGATAGGCTTCGAGAGATATGGATCCTTTATAGGCCGCGAGGGGAGGAAATTGATCCGAGAATTGCCGGATCGCCTGATCGACCTTATCCCCGCCGATTTTCTCTTCAAGGAATTTCACCGCCTGGCTCATCGCCACAGGATTGATCTGCTCCCGGTACGTGGCTGCAACAAGATGCAGAATCTCGTCGATCAGCCCCATCGCGTTAATATCTCCGGCTCGCACGGCGAGTTCGGGGAAACGTACCAGATCACGTTTTGCATTGATTTTCTGAACAAACTTGCGAACGTTTAGAAAATTGGCAAAAATGACGTTGCCAGAAAATCCGTAGAGCGACTCGTCGAACTTGTAAAAATCACGTACTTTGCGGGAGATGTGGAATTCCATTTTTAATTCTCCGGAGGTTGCAGCCTACAACCTCCGGGAGGGCCTGTTCTGAGTTCATCGAAGGATGAAACCTCCCGGAGGAAAATACTGAACTGCGACGCACCTTTAAGGTGCGTCGCGGTTTCTACATGTCTAAGATCAAAAAGTAAAATACGGAAATAAAGAAGTCGAATCAAACTGAAAATTTCTGACTCTGGTGTGATAAAACTTGGTTGCCGTGAAGACCTCCAGGAGATTCAGAACCTCCCGGAGGTCTTTTATTCTGTGTAATATTTTTTTCATTTCCTTGGCTTCAACGTTAAGTTATATACACAGTGCAATAATTTATGGTACTTTCCTGTTAAGTCGAATAAAAGTTTTTATGATTACAAAACGAAAAATCCTACCATCCCTGCATAATGTATCGAGCATGTTAAGTGCTGCTGAATATTCAATATTTTTTTGAGTATGTTTATTCAGATTTCACCAATCGAAAACTGATACCCGTCCCTCTATTTCCCGGGGGATCGCCTCCTGCGCGGTAAGCTGCACGACATCTCCATGCCGGATCATACCAACCTCCACCACGATTAACTTTTTTAGTGCCAGTATCTGGTCCTTTTGGATTAATTTTATCATCTACGTTGTACTCACCATACCAATCATTCGTCCATTCCCAGATATTACCATGCATATCGTATAATCCAAATGCATTGGGCGAAAAACTGCCTACTGGTAAAGCTTCCCCTCTTTTTTTACTTTTTACACAATTTTTATAAGGTTCTTCGCCATTAAAATTTGCCTGATCAGTTGTGAGGCAGTTACCTGTATTAAAGGGAGTGGTTGTATTGGCACGAGCGGCGTATTCCCACTCAGCCTCGGTTGGCAGCCTGCAGCCCATCCATTCTGCAAATGCATTGGCATCGTACCAGGTAACCTGTATAACCGGAAGATTTCCACGTTCACGTCCCCACGGTTTGGTTCTTCCTGTAGCTTCACAAAATAGATCATATTGCTCAAAAGTTACAGGATATTTACTCATTTTAAAAGCACTCAATGTAACCTGATGTTGTATCTCGTCATCTTCTCTTCTCTGCTCAGTGGCAGGACTTCCCATGATAAAAGTTCCTGCCGGAATATCAACAAATTCAATAATAGGTTTTTTATTTGAAGACTCACTAATTCCGGTGTTATTTTCAGTTTTTGTAGTACGAGGTTCAAATGATTTTGTAATTTGAATTTGAGAATTATTATTGTAAATGTCTTTAAGTTCTGAAAGACTTTCAGCATCAATTGACTTCATTAATTCGCTTATTCTGTTCAGCGTTTCGATTTGTTTTGCAGTTAACGTTAATTGATTATCGTTTTTAAAAGCATCCTCGAGTATTGGTGCATATTGAAAATGCGGATGTTCGGCTCCCAATATTGATGCTAAATCATGGCCTAATGTCGCTGTTATCATAGACAATCCAGTAAATTGACCCATCATCCCATATAATTTGGGATCAATTTCTTTTTGTTGCATCTTTAACCACACATCATTACTAAAGTCAAAATTATCATAACTGAAATCAACCATATCTGCGCTTGGATCCACAAGCATCCATCGGTCTTCATTTTCATTCCATACTTCACAGATGATGTGGTTCGAATGAAAACCAGGTATTAAATAGGGGGAAAATCCATAACGAACCCTGGCCGGAATACCGCGAAATTTAAGTATGGATGCCAGTAAGACGGCATTATCCCGGCAAATCAGTACTAATCGATCTTCAGGCTTCCGATCTTTCACTAAACCCGAAGAATCATAGGATAGAAGCCCCGCCAAAGCCGATTTAACTGTCGGGTACTTTAATGATTCATTCCATCTTTCTTTAGGGATTTGTTCCCGGTACATATCCACTTCCCACCCATAATTTATATATTGTGATCTAATTAAACTACAAAGCTCCGGTAATGAATCGGGAAGATTTTCGTATAAATAAGCATATTCTCCCGGATCGGTAAATGAACTATACTGACGATAGAAATCTAAAATATTGCCATTGGAAATTAATTGATTTTTACTATCAGATTTTGGAACATTTGATTGACAGTATGTTGTCATCAGAAGAAAAACCATTAATGTGAATAGTTTAAATACTCGTGTTTTCATAATTTTTAACTCCTTTTTTCTGTTAACAGTAACTTGCTATTACGCATAACCTGCAAGCGGTCATCAAATTCAGTTAGACAAGGCGAGCCTTCCAGGTTTTACGCCCTTCGTTATTTCATTAACATTACTACACTACTATTTATTTTTTGTTACTCAATTTATACTGAATCGCAAGTGGTTTTGAGATTTTAAATGCAACGCTACACATCCAATGTCTTGGAAAAAAAACCAAAAACCACTTTAGCAACACGATACATTCTATTCAGATTTCACTAATCGAAAACTCATTCCAGATCCCTTGTTTCCAGGATAAATTTTATCACGGCAGGCAGAACGACATGCCGATGCCGATTCACCCCATCCACCACTGCGGAGAACTTTTTGTCCCCCAGTATCTGGGCCTGTGGGATCTGATGTCTCTTTTAAGTCGTATTCACCATACCAATCGCTGCACCATTCTAAAACATTGCCATGCATATCGTACAAACCATATGCATTAGGAGAAAAACTGCCTACCAGCAACGCTTTCCCTCTATAGTTACCTTTATCACAATTGGCATAAGGTTTTTTCCCATTAAAGTTAGCTTGATCCGACGTCAAACATTCTCCGGTATTAAATGGTGTTGTTGTATTGGCGCGAGCAGCGTATTCCCATTCTGCTTCGGTTGGCAACCTGCAGTCCATCCACTCCGCAAATGCCACCGCGTCATGCCAGGTGACCTGCGATATTGGAAGATTTCCCCGTTTACGTCCTCTTGGTTTATGTCTTCCTGTCGCATCACAGAATAAATCATATTGCTCAAATGTTACAGTGTATTTACTCATTTTAAATGAGCTTAAGGTTACTTCATGCTGTATCTCGTCATCGTTTCTTCCATTCTCTGAAGCTGGACTTCCCATCATAAATGTTCCTGCTGGTATATCTACAAATTCAATATTGGGTTTATCAATTGATTGATTGTTGGCGCTTGTATTTTTTTCAGATGTTTTTACATTGAGTTCAAATGTCTTTGTTATTTGAATTTCAGGAGTATTATTATAAATTTCCTGTAATTTCGAAAGGTTTTCTGCATCAAGCGATTTCATTAATTCACTTATAGTGTTTAGCGTTTCTATATGTTTTGAAGTTAGTTGATTATTGTTTTGGAAGGCATATTCCAGTATCGGTGCATATTGATAAATTGTATATTCTGTGCCTAATATGTATGCCAAATCTGTACATACTATTGCTACTATTGAAGCCAATCCAGAATGGCTCCCAGGTATCCCAAATAAGCTAGGATCTATTTCGTTTTTTTGCATTTTTGACCAAGCATCGTTACCAAAGTCAAATTTATCTTTACTGAAATCGACCATATCCATGCTTGGATCCACAAGCATCCAACGCTTTTCATTTTCATTCCATACTTCACAAATTGCATGATTTGTATGAAAATCAGGTATTATATATGTAGCATATCCACCACGAACCCTGGCTGGAATACCACGATATTTAAGTATGGATGCCAGTAAAATTGCGTTGTGCCGGCAAATTAACACTAATCGATCTTTAGGTTTCCTGGTTTTCACTAAACCAGCGGAATCATAAGATAGAAGACCCTTCAAAATCGATTTAACTGTTGGATACTTTAATGTCTCGTCCCCTCGCTCCTTAGGAATTAGCTCACGATATTTTGGCAATTCAGCATAAGCATGAATAAACTGGGATTTGATTAAACTGCAAAGCGCTGGTAATGAATCAGGAAGATTTTTGTATAAATAAGCATATTCTCCCGGATTGGTGTATGTACTGTATTGACGATAGAAATTTAAAAGATCCGCTTCATTCTTGATTTGACTTGCGGTAACAGAATTTTTTGGATTTTCCTGAGCAATGCATCCAATGACTGCCAGGACGGAAATGAGCAATACACAGATTGAAGTTTTCATAGCTATCTCCTTAAAGTAGTTTATAATGTAAACCATTTTGGTAAAAAAATTATTCGCCGGGCTGAATGTACTTTTTTAAATTATTGACATAGTTTTCAAATGCCTCCCTTCCTTTATTGGTAATTGAAATCGTCGTGTTTGGATAATTATTTTTAAATGATTTTTTCACTTTGATGTATCCGGCCGCCTGCAATTTTTTGATCTGAATGCTAATATTGCCAGATGTCGCTTTCGTTGTGTCTTTTATGAAATTAAAATTGGCTTCCTCTACCGTCATTAAAGTAGAGACGATTGACAATCTGAGCTGTGAATGCAATATGGGATCAAGATCTTTAAACATTTTCTTTCCTATTTACCCTATTGAGTAATATCCCGGGAATTATCATCGCGATCACTGCACCTGTCGCCATAATTAATGCATGGTATTGCCCGTTAATATAAAAAGTAGCGAATCCCATTAAATTCAATAAAATCCCACCAATTGTAAGTGGTTTAAATTTGATGGATATTCCAATAATAATTATAAACAAAGCAAGGAGAATTATAAATATTGGGGCAATGACTTCCCCAAGTTTTTGCGAGAAAAAAAACCCTAATATCATAAAATTCACACCAAACACCCACGCCATTGTTCTTATTATTCTTCCAATGATATTCCTGGGTAGATTTTCCTTTTTTACTTTTATCCAATAATATATAAATGAATAGATCGCCCCAAGCGGAAATAAAATTGTAGTCCATATTATGTCAAACTTCTTGTAAAATCCCAGTTCAACAAGAATATACTGGCTTGAAAATACAACAAAGGTCAAAACTCCCCACAAAATAATTATATGACCATTTTCTTTAAATCTTTGCTTGGTTTCTTCTATTGTTTTTGTAATTAACAATAGACTTTCTTCAGGTGTTAAAGTTGTTTTTTTCATTGTTCTGTCCGTTTTTCTCCATTTGAAAGAGTATACGGTAAAAATATAAATAAGTTTACAAGATAAATCAATTAAAATTTATTTTAATTGATTGGATAAGAGCAGTTGAAAAAAACTAGTAACTGGGGCTATATCAAAAGTGATACTGTCTTACCGGCAATCTTTTGGCCGATATCTTTTTCGATGTCAAGAA